>JABWBZ010000255.1 GCA_013359335.1 bacterium | reverse complement strand
ATCGATTCCGTCCCTTATAGAATCACTAAAATCTAAACCAATAACCAAGTTTCATATCGCCGCTTAAAAAACTTTACACAACATTTGACATTAACTCAAGAGTAACTTTTGAGGTTAAATAATTAAATAGATTGTTTTTCAACTGATTGTTATTGTAATGCTGAGTTGCAAAATGTTGGGGAAGAATTGATAAAATTTCATCCGTAATGTCACGTATTTTTGTTTCTGACAATGTTGTTGACAATGGGCTTTGTAATATTTCTGATTTGGAACGGAGAACAGGCATATAGTCTGTATAATAAAAATCAACTAAGTATTTTTCACGATCGGATACAATTTCAATTGGAATGTAATATGAAGCTGACATACGCTTTGTCATTCTAAAAGCTTTTTTAAGTGATGATTTTTCATTTGCCAGTTCATTTTTCCATGAAGGTCCCATTAAATCCCAAGTTTCGTTCCAATTTCCCGCAGAAGCATCGTTCAAGAACTCTTCAAATATTTTAACAGAAGGTCTTGATTTTAGGCTGACCTGATATTGATAACTATATTCTAAAATTTGTGAAAATTCTGTCGCATCAATTGCTTTGTTTCCTATCGAAGCACTGCCAAATTGGTATGAAACGGTAACCAAAGTAGAGACTAATGTAACAATTAACATCCAAGAGCTTATTGTAAGTTGCTTAAATACTTGAAGTAACGATAATTTTGCTATTTCAATATTTTCGCTAGAGTTTCCATTTACTTCAAAATTCGATTGTACAATTTTTGAGTTAATATTCAGAACACTTTTTTCTATTTTGACAGGAAATTTTATATTAAACTCGCTTTCGTCCTCCATTAAGTTGAGTCCTTCGACTGTAAGATTACCACCTGAATATTCTCCAGTATCTGTTGCGCTTATTCTTATGTAATCAGCTTCACTTAAATAGCTTAAATTTCTCCTTAATTCCAAATTGTCTATACGAAGAGATAATGATAAATCATCAAATGATATCATATGGTTCAATCCGTATTTATCGTAACCATTTGATTTCAAATAAAGTAAAATTTGCCGCCTTATTTCTATATCGTTCATTTTGGGTCTCTCTTTTATTAAAAATCATTCGAAGGTTTGTTAAATTCAACTACGAATTTGGGATCGATAAAAGACAAAGATGACAGAATAAATTTACAGGAGGAAATTAGGAGTCGCAAGGAATTTTTTCATTTCTATTAGAGGCAATGCCTCGAACTTTTACTTTATTCACATCCCACCTTCATGTCATTTTCAGTTCAACTCTTAACGAGTAACTCCTAATTAACCAATTCCAAATTTGAAATTCGAGATTTGAAATTGAATTGGGAATTTGTAACTATTTTTTTGTATACTCGTAAGCGTTACCGTTCTAACCGTTCTTATCGAAAAAATTTATCTGAAAAGAAACCTCCATGAAATTATTACAATGTTTGATTACGCTTTTTTTGTTAAGCAGTAAACTGGTATTCTCACAACAACCGGTGGTTGATGGAGCGAAATTGCAATTGGCGTTGAAAAAATTAACCGTGCTGGGCAGCGTGCTGTACGTCGCGGCGCACCCGGATGATGAAAATACATCGGTATTGTCCTACTCGGCGAATGGCCGGTTTTTGAACACGGCGTATTTGTCGGTGACGCGCGGCGACGGCGGACAAAATCTCATCGGCAGCGAACAGTCGGAACTGATGGGCGTAATCCGGACGCAGGAATTGCTGGCCGCGCGGAGGATCGACGGCGCGAAACAGTTTTTCACGCGCGCGATCGATTTCGGGTATTCGAAATCGCCGGACGAAACGCTTCAGATCTGGGACAAAAAACAAATTCTGGCCGACGTGGTGTGGGTGATCCGGAAATTTCGTCCGGACGTGATCATCACGCGTTTTCCTGATAATGGCGACGGCGGTCACGGCCAGCATACAGCCTCTGCAATTCTCGCGCAGGAAGCATTCAAACTCGCCGGCGATCCTAAACAATTTCCGGAGCAATTGAAATACGTCGATCCGTGGCAGCCAAAACGGATTTTATGGAATGCGTGGCTGCCGGCGATTCAGAAACGCGGCCTCGATCCGAATACGTTGGTCAAACTGGATATCGGCGATTATAATCCGCTTCTGGGGATGTCGTACACGGAACTGGCCGCGCTCAGCCGCAGTATGCACAAAAGCCAAGGCTTCGGGGCGAGCGGGCTGCGCGGCGAGACGTTAAATTATTTTATTCACGTCGACGGTGACTCCGCAAAAACGGATTTATTCGAGGGCATCAATTTAACATGGTCGCGTGCAACAGGCGGAGACAAAGTCGGAAAATTATTCGAGCGTGCCTATAAAGAATTTAATCCGGAAAATCCATCGGCGATTTTACCGGTTTTACTCGAAGCGTATTCGGCATTGGATCAGGTCAAAGACCGTTACTGGGTTGATGTAAAGAAAAAAGAATTGAATGACGTCATTCGCGCGTGCGCAGGAATCTGGACGGAAGCGATCGCGCAGGATTTTTCCGCCGTGCCCGGTTCGTCGGTGCGCATTCGCGCAGGGATCGTCAATCGTTCCGATTTTCCGATCACGCTGACGAAAATTTACTGGCCGCACGGTCCGGTGATCGACGTCAATAAGCCGCTCAAAAGAGGACAATTTATGACTGTCGATTCTGTCAGCGTGTTACCGGCGGATCATGCGTACAGCCAGCCGTATTGGCTGCGAGAAGCGTGGGCCAAAGGCGTTTTTTCGGTGAGCGATCAAACGGAAATCGGGAAACCGGAAAACGATCCGGAATTGGAAATGAGATTTGAATTGAAATTTAACGGCCAGTCGCTCGTCATGACCGCGCCGGTGTTGTACCGGTGGACGGATCGTGTCGATGGAGAATCGTATCGTCCGTTTGAAATCGTACCGCCGGTGGCGTTACAATTAAATGAAAAAGTATTTGTGTTTACCGATCGTTTCCCGAAAACGATTCGCGTGCTGCTCAAAGCCGGCATCGCCGGAGTTTCAGGCGACGTAAAATTCAATGCACCGCAAGGCTGGAAAGTCACGCCGGACAAAATCGCATTCACATTGGTGAATAAACACGACGAAACGGCGGTGAATTTTACCGTCGAGCCTTCTGAGAAAAGTTCGGACGGCGTATTATCCGCAGTTGCGGAAACGAACATGGGAAAAGCGGCGAATAACATGATTACGATTTCCTATCCGCACATTCCGAAGCAGACGCTGTTTCCGCGCGCGGAAGCGAAGATGATTCAATTGCAGAACGGAAAAGTCGTTTCCAAAATCGGTTACATCATGGGTTCAGGCGATGATATTCCTCAATATCTCGCGCAAATGGGTTATTCGGTAAAACTGCTTTCGGACGACGACTTGGACAACGAAGATTTGAGCGCTTACGAAGCTATCATTGCCGGCGTGCGCGCCTACAATACGCGTCCGCGGATTAAACAGCAGCAGACGCGTTTGCTGGAATACGTGAATAGCGGCGGAACGCTTTTGGTGCAATACAATGTCGTTTTTGGCCTTGATATTAAAAACCTCGGCCCGTATCCGTTTAAAATTTCAAACGATCGTGTGACGGTTGAAGAAGCGCCGATGACGGCGGTGAACAAAAATCATCCGCTGCTGAATTTTCCTAACAAAATTTCCGACAATGATTTTTTAAATTGGGTTCAGGAACGCGGATTGTATTTTTCAAACGAATGGGATTCGCAATATCAGACGATTTTTACTTGCAACGATCCGGGAGAAAATGCGAAAGCGGGGAGCCTGCTTTACGCGAAATACGGAAAAGGAATTTACATGTACACGGGAATATCATTCTTCAGGCAAATTCCTGCTGGTGTTCCGGGAGCTTACCGATTGTTGGTTAATTTAATTTCGGCGGGAAAGAACAAATTGCAGTGAACAGTTAGCAGTGAACAGTTGGTAGCGAACAGTAAAAAATTTTCAAATTCTCAATTATTAATTCAGATTCCTATGTCAGAAGAAAATGTAAATGAAGTGGAAAGTCCTCCTTTATTCAAAACGTGGACCGGATGGTATACGCTCGTGATCGGGACACTGGTTTTTCTAATTGGTTTGTTTTATTCGTTTACTGTCGCGTTTAAATAACATTAGACTTTGAATTATCATTTCGACTGCTTCTTTTAAGTTTCTTAGAATGCCGAATGACGAAGTTATCAATTCGTCATTCATCATTCGACACTCATCATTGGAAATACATCATGCATGTTTACGACTGGTTGGTGCTCGGCGTTTCGCTGATCGGCATTGTTGTGTACGGCGTGTGGAAGGGGCGCGGTAGCAAAGACATGAAAGGCTATCTCCGCGCGGACAATGACATGCGCTGGTGGACGGTGGCGTTGTCGATCATGGCCACGCAGGCGAGCGCGATTACATTCATCTCGACGCCCGGACAAGCTTACGCCGACGGCATGCGGTTTGTACAATTTTATTTCGGTTTGCCGATCGCGATGGTGATTTTGTCCGTAACGGCGGTGCCGCTGTATCACAAACTGAAAGTTTTTACGGCGTACGAATTTCTCGAGCAGCAATTCGATCTGAAAACACGCGCGCTGGCGGCGGGTTTGTTTTTGATTCAACGCGGCCTCGGCGCGGGCCTGACGATTTTTGCGCCGTCGATTATTTTATCGGTTTTGCTCGGATGGAATTTGTACATCACCAATCTGATCATGGGCGGACTCGTGATCATTTACACTGCGAGCGGCGGCGCACGCGCCGTGAGTTGGACGCAATTTCAACAGTTACAGCCAACCAGTATATTGCCGGATATGAAGACCCTGCCGCCGCCGTCGCGCCCGGCGCGGTCACGATTCAGCACATTTATGAACTGGGAACGATTAGCGCCGAACCGGGGGACGC
>JABWBZ010000254.1 GCA_013359335.1 bacterium | reverse complement strand
CTTGAACTCGATCCGGGCGACAGCGATGCGTTGTACAATTTATCCAAAACGTATCTCGACAAATCCGATCTTCCCAATGCGATCAAAACGTACGACCGATTATTGAAAGACAATCCCGATTATTTCCAACCGTCGTTGGATGAAATCGAAGAATTTGCGCTCGATCAATCGCGCGGCATTAACGTGTCGAAAACCGTCAACATGGCGTCCGTTTTGAAAATCGGGCAGACGAATACGTATGTGTTGAAAGTCAAATCGAAAAACGATGCGCTTTTCGGGGCCGACGCCAACGGAGATATGTCGCGAGAAATGACAATTACTTTCCGCGAGCAGGTTCAGGATATATCGGAGTTTGGCGAAGCGGAATTTGCACTGGATATTTTATCCGTTGAAGGATACGCGCTGCTTCCTCAGGAGAAAAAAGCGGTCGGACAGCGATTGTATTTGAAAATTTCAGACGTGTACGGGGTGACGAATATTTACGGGCTGCTTGAAGAAAATCCTTATTCGCTGCCGCGTTTTGTCATTGCGGTGATGGAGGATTTGCATGGCGCGTATCTTCGCCGGCTCGTCGCCGAAGGCGAGATGTGGCGCTCCGGTCAATATATATTCAAGCTTGGTACGGTGGACGCTGTGATGGTGTTGGATGAATTGGATGGCTCCGTCGCACGCGGTACCAAATACTACGGCGTTACGGGAAGCTATGATGCCGCGCGCTACGGCGATGTTGGCCGTGTGTATGTATTTAATAAAGGTTCGCAGACGTTTGAGTACGATGCCAAGAAAAATTTGATGATCAGATTGAACAACCAGTTTAGTACAAAACTTTTTTCGGAAAGTACGGCTAAAATGGACATCCAGGAAGCGTCGTATGAATTAACGCTCAAGGATATACGATTTGAGCAACTTGAAAAACCGAAAAAGGTGGTTATTGCGAATATTCCTTACGTTAAACAACACGGCCCGCAATGCGCGGCGGCTTCATTGTCGATGGTGCTGTCGCACTATAAACAATCAATCGATCAGGACGAAATTTACGCGGCGATAAAAAGCGATTTTGCCGGAGCCCAATTGAATGATATCGTTAATTATCCGCGTAGCCTCGGGAAGTACAAAGCGTTCGGTTATATCGGAACTTTGGAAGATCTGAAAGATCGGATCGATCAGGGGATACCGGTGCTGGTTTTCCTAACGCCGTTTGGCGGCGGACACGTGGTCGTCGTTATCGGGTATGATGAAACCAAACACCAGATCATCATGCACGATCCGACGGTGGCCAACGATCACGCCGTATCGTACGATGATTTTCTAAGGGAATGGAAACAAAGCGGTAATGAATGCGCCATTGTCGTTCCTTTTGATAACAATATTATCGTGACGGAAGGCCCGATCGCTACGAACAAAGCGGTTGAAACGAAATGGTCGGGCGACAAAGCGATGGGCGAGCATAATTACGACAAAGCCGCCGGATTATTCCGGGAAGCGCTTCGGTTATTGCCCAATTACGAAGGCGCCTTGGAAGGCATCATGCTGATTCATTTGGCCAAAGATGAAACGGATAAAGCGACGGCGGTCTTAGATACACTGCTGCAACTCAATCCCAACAGCGTTGACCTTGTGCTGCGCAACGCCAGCTTGCTATTGTCGCAATACGATTATGACAAAGTACTGCAGGTGATGAAAAAAGCGAAGCAATTGGATGAGTCGAATATCAATAATTATATTTTTACTGCCAGCGCCCTTTTTGCTCAAAAGAAATATGATGAAGCGATTGCTGAAATCAAGCAGGCGGTTAAAATCAATCCGCTGACGTCGGGGCCCCGAACGATTCTGGCCGGCTTCCTCGCTGAAAAAGACGATTTCGATCAGGCGTATGAACAGGCACGGCTTGCCATCAAATATGAACCGGAAAATGTCGGCAATTATCTGACTCTCAGCGGTATTTTTCAGAATGAAATCAATTATCGCTTTCTGACCGCTGAGAAAAAATCAAAATTAATTAAAAAAATTCTGGAAGCCACGGATGTTATCAAACAAACGAATCCTGAATTTCCCAATCTGGATCAATTATACGCCGACGTGTACGTGTTGGGTGATATGTTCGCGCTGGCCGATTCGCTCTTCAATGAAAACATCAAAAAGTTTCCGGATGAAAACGGAACTTACAACAATTATGCATGGTATCTTGCAACGGAAAATATCCGGTTGAATGAAGCGGAGAAAATGTCGGTCAAGTCGATCGAATTGTCGCAACGTAATCCTTACTATTTTGACACCCTCGGATGGATTCATTTCAAAATGGCGATGGCCTATATGCAATCCGGCAAAAAAGATTCAGCGGAAATCTATTTCGGTAAAGCCGAGGCGGAATTGAAAGCAACGATCGCTTACGATATGTACAGCGATTTTGCATATCGGCATTTAGGCGTCGTGTATCAACGCTGGGGCAAGCCCGATCTGGCGAAATCACAATTTGATATCGCGATTGCCATGATGCCCAATAAAGCGCGTATTTTCACCGAAATTGCTCAGGATTGTGAAGAAGCGGGATTGTACGATCAGGCGATTGAATTTTATCTCCTGGCGTTGGAACAAAAATCAAATCTGGATTACGCCGCATACCGTCTTGCCTATTTAATGGCGCGCACCGAAAAAGATTTAGCTTCGGCTATGAAATGGATTGACCGTGCGATCGAGTTGGATTCGGCCAATTTTTTGTACACCGGTGTGAAGGGCATAGTTTACTATAAACAAAAAGATTTTCCGTCGGCAATGAAATTTTTGGAAATTGCCGTCCGGCAGCAGGCCGGATATTTTGATAAAGAGGCCGCCGTCAATCATTATTATCTCGGATTGGTTTATCGCGATTTGAAACGCAACGCCGACAGCCGTAATCAATTTTCAGAATACCTCAAACGTGCGCCGCTGGGGGCGTTTGCAAGTGAAGTCAAAAAAATAATGCAATCGTTGTAAAACCAAGCAACTCCAGTCGCTTTCTGAGCGTGATTTTACAGTGAATTAATCCCAATATGGCCTTGACTTTTTTAGACTCAAAGGATATATTGGCACTCTTTTTGGGAATACCCGTCATTTTTTGACCGATTCGATTTTTGAATTTATGCCGAATTTAAATAACTACCGGAGGATTTTCTGGAATGATTAAAAACAAGAACGTGAGATTAGGCATTATTCTTGTATGCGTCGCCTTGTCTCTGTATGCATTATGGCCCACGTTTAAATTTTACAATTTGACGGATGCAGAGAAAAAAGATCTGCAAACGACGGCGGAAGGTACTAAGCAATTGCACGATCTTCAGGCAAAATCGATTAATCTCGGGCTTGACCTGAAAGGCGGTATTCACCTGGTTATGGAGGCGGACGTCGTAACGCTGTTTGAAACGTTGGCCAAAAGTAAAGACGCCGCGTTCACCAAACTTTTCGAGCAAGCTTCGGAGGAGTACCGTCAGCATCCCGATGTGAATTTCGCCACGGTTTTGGAAAAACATTTTGCCGAAGCCAAAATGCCGATGGTTAACTATTGGGGTGAAAAACATAAAGACGATGCCGGCGTCGTTCAATATTTGAATGACGAAGCGAAAGACGCCGTCGATCGTGCGCAGCAGATTATCCGCAACCGCGTCGATCAATTCGGCGTGAGTGAGCCGACCATTCAGAAACAAGGCGATCATCGTATTATAGTTGAATTGCCCGGTATCGAAGATCCGGCGCAGGCGAAAAATCTGATTCAACAGACGGCGTTATTGGAATTCAAACTCGTTCGCGATCCGCAGGACGCCTCAAACGTGTTTGAAAAATTGGACGCGTATTTTGCCAAGAACGATAGTTTGACAAAGACGATTGCCGTCACGGATTCCATAGCGCCTGATTCGGCGAAGAAAGAAGAAACATCGGGATTGACGGCAGAATTACAAAAAGCGGAGCAAGACTCAGCCAATCAAGATTCAACTGCGGCAGGAATGACCAATACCCGTCCATTCACGCAATATCTGCAAGGTCAACAGATCGGGCAAACCGGATACGATTTTTATATCGAAGAAAAAAATGTCGATTTTATCAAATCGCTTGTTTACACCAAAGTCGGCGACCACTTTAAAATCAAGCCTGAAATTCAGGCTGTGATCGGCGAGAGCAACGATATCGTTTTCAGTTCCAAGCCGGTTTTTGAAGGCTATTATGCGATTTATATTTTGAAAAAAGCCGCTGAACTTTCAGGAGCCGTGATTACGGAAGCGAAGCAGGATATTTATCAAGGAATGGACCCTGGCTTAGCCGGCCGCCCGATCGTCACGTTGAAAATGACGGACGACGGTTCGAAACGCTGGGCCATCATCACCGGCGCGAATGTCGGAAAACGCATCGCCGTGGTTCTCGACAGTAAAGTTCAATCGGCGCCGAATATTATCGAAAAAATAACGGGCGGTAATACGCAAATCACAGGAATGGAAAATCTGACTGAAGCCAAAAGCCTGGCAATCGCATTACGCGCCGGTTCGCTTCCCGCGCCGGTCAATGTGATGGAAGAACGGACGATCGGCCCTTCGCTCGGTGAAGACTCGGTTAATAGCGGCAAAATGGCGAGCTTGATTGGTTTGATCGTCGTGGCGTTGGCGATGGTATTTTATTATCGAGGCGCCGGCGCCGTCGCCGACATGGCGCTATTAGTCAATATCGTTTTATTGTTGGGAATTTTGACCGGCTTTGGATTCACCCTGACTTTGCCCGGTATTGCCGGTATCGTCTTGACGATGGGTATGGCCGTGGACGCCAATGTGCTGATTTATGAACGTATTCGCGAGGAAATCCGGCTTGGTAAAACCGTGCGGGCAGCCATTGAAACTGGTTTCTCCAAAGCTTTTGTAACCATTCTTGATGCCAATATCACCACGTT
>JABWBZ010000253.1 GCA_013359335.1 bacterium | reverse complement strand
AGCAGCGCGTGATGATTGCGATGGCGATTGCCTGCAAACCAAAAATTTTGATTGCTGATGAACCCACAACTGCTTTAGACGTAACTGTTCAAAAGGAAATCATTCAATTATTGAAAGATTTGCAACAAGAAACCAAAATGAGCATTTTGTTTATTTCCCATGATTTGTCTTTGGTTTCAGAAATTGCCAATCGGGTTTTAGTGATGTATAAAGGTGAAATTGCGGAACAAGGAAATGCCAAAGCCATTTTTGAAAATCCGCAACACAATTACACCAAAGCCTTAATTGCTTCCCGACCGTCGTTGGAATTTCGATTAAAAAGACTTCCAACAATTCAGGATTTTTTAAACGAAACAAGTAAAAGCGAAATTGTTTCTGCCGAAGAACGAAAAGAAAATCAGGAAAAAATTTATGCAAAAACTCCTCTTTTGGAAGTAAAAAATGTAGAAAAAGAATACTTGTCAACGGTTGGTTTATTCGGAAAAAAACTGTCTTTTAAAGCTGTTAATGATGTAAGTTTTAAAATTTATGAAGGTGAAACAGTTGGTTTGGTGGGCGAATCCGGCTGTGGAAAATCAACGTTAGGTAATGCCATTTTACAATTAGACAAAGCAACTGCCGGACAAATTTTTTATAAAGGAAATGATATTACGAAATTGAATAAAGACGAAATCCGAAAACTCAGAAAAGAAATTCAAATTATTTTTCAGGATCCGTATTCCTCGTTAAACCCCAGAATTCCAATTGGGAAAGCAATTATGGAACCGATGAAAGTGCACGGGTTATATAAAAATGACACGGAACGAAAAGCAAAAGCAGTTGAAATTTTAGAGCGAGTGGGGTTGGGTGAAGATTTTTTTAACCGTTATCCGCACGAATTTTCCGGCGGTCAACGGCAACGAATTGGAATTGCCCGTACCATTGCTTTGCAACCCAAGTTGATTGTGTGTGACGAATCGGTTTCTGCGTTAGATATTTCTGTTCAAGCTCAGGTTTTAAATTTATTGAATGAATTAAAAGAAAATTTCGGATTCACCTATATCTTTATTTCCCATGATTTGGCTGTGGTGAAATACATGAGCGATCAAGTTTTGGTAATGAATAAAGGAAAAATTGAAGAAATGGCTGATGCCGATGAATTGTATGCCAATCCAAAAAGTGCTTATACTAAAAAATTAATTGAAGCGATTCCGAAAGGATAAAAAACAAAAATTTATGTTATTTACAGCAACGTTTTCTGAGTTTTATGAGCAATTTAAAACCAGTCTTTCTGACGGAACTTTTGCCAAACTTACTTTTGCAAAAACCATTACGCCAGAGGTAAACTTTACCTGCGGCGATATCACGGATCCCAAGCTTTTTGATCAACCTTTCGACGTGATCACACTCATCGAAACATTAGAACATATTCCACCCGAATTCATTCCGCAATTCGTTAAAGGCCTCCACCAACATTTAAAAAATGATGGATACCTTCTTTTGACCGTTCCCAGTATTAATCATAAACCGGTCGAAAAACACTATCAACATTTTGATCACACATTGATCGGGAAAAATCTTAAGCCTTATTTTGAGATAACAGAACATTTTTATATCAACAAAAATTGTTTTTGGAATAAGTGGTTAAAAAAGATGATCAAGAACGATTTTTTTGTTCTTAATCACCAAACAACTTTGAATTGGCTGTACAGGTTGTATAGCAAAAACTGGTTAAGCGCTTGTCCTCGTACCGGAAAACGCGTTTGCGTTTTTGCTAAAAAACAAGCCTTATCCTAATCCCTATCAGCGATGACTCAAATCAAAATTCTCTTTATCGATCAATCGATCAAAGACGGAGGCGGCGGCCGAAGCCTTTTTTATATTCTCAAATTCATCAATAAAAACGCTTTCGAGCCGATCGCTTATTTGCCGGATGAAGAAGGCGTGTTACCTGAGCGTATTGAAAAAGAAGGCGTTTGTGAACTTATCCGTGAACCACTGTTACATTCAAGCAATAAAGTTGCCCGCTTGAAAAAAAAAGCTGCCGATGAAAATATTTTTGAACGTATCTATTCATTAGTTTTAAATTACGCTGAATTATTTTATCTCACGTTTTTCAAACTGCCCTCGTTGGTAAAAAAACGTTCCATCGACATTTTATATGCAAATAACATCACCACCCGGATGATGGCCGGTTTTGTCGGTTTGGTCACCGGTTGTAAAGTGGTGTGGCATAGCCGCGATGTTCCTTCCGGCAAAGATCGGGTCATTCAGAAATTCTTAGCCCGCCGTCATCCTCTAAAAAAGGTCATTTGTGTATCAGAAAACAACCGCCGTTTTTTCCCATCTCCTGCTGAAAAATCCATTGTCGTGCACAATGGGATCGATGCCGAGGAATTCAATTCCGTAACCATAACAAAAAAATTACGCAACGAATTTCATATTCCCCAGAACGCCGTTGTATTTGGCGTAACGGGACGGATTCTTCCCAAAAAAGGTTATGCTTCTTTTCTGCGTGCGGGTAAAATAGCTTCTGAAAATTGCCCTGAAATCCCGCTTCGCTTTGTCATTGCCGGGGGCGCTTTCAAAGAACAACAACAACAACATTTTGATGAATTGAAACAATTAGCCAAAACATTGCAAATAGAAGATCGGGTTATTTTTACCGGTTTCATCGCGGATGTCAAATCGTATGTCAACGATTTTGACGCGCTGGTAGCCCCCTCGGAGTGGGAAGAACCTTGTCCGCGTACTGTTTTGGAAGGCATGGCCTTAAACCTGCCGGTCTTGGGATTCAAGATGGGCGGAATACCTGAATTGGTTGCAAATGGCGAAACGGGACTGCTGTACGATTGCGCCGATTACAAAGGTTTGGCTGATGGCATGATCACGCTGATCCGCGATCCTCAGCTGCGAAAAACCATGGGCCAAAAGGGAAGAAAACGGATCGAAAATTTTTTTGATATTGTAGAAAAAACTAAGGAAATTGACCGCATCTTGCTGGAAGTTGATAGTCACTAACCCCGAAACTATGCTTATTCGCGCTAAAGCGCCGTTACGGCTCGGGCTTGCTGGCGGCGGAACGGATGTAAGCCCGTATTCAGACGTATATGGTGGTGCCATTTTAAATGCCACTATCAGCATGTATTCCTACGCCACGATCCGCCCACGGGACGACGGCAAAGTCGTATTTCATTCGATTGACCGGAACGAGCGAGTGGAATTGGACACTGCCAAATCCTTTTCTATCGACGGATCATTCGATCTGTTCAAAGGACTCTATAACCGGCTCGTGAGGGAATTTACAAAAGAACCTTTATCATTTGAATTGTCGACTTACGTCGATGCACCCGCAGGTTCAGGACTCGGCACTTCTTCGACGCTGGTAGTGACGATGTTGGGCGCTTTTACGGAATGGCTACGGCTGCCCTTGGGAGAATACGATATGGCCCACCTGGCTTTTGAAATCGAACGTAAAGATTTATCCATGGCGGGAGGCAAACAAGATCAGTATGCCGCTACGTTTGGCGGATTTAATTTCATGGAATTTTACGCTGATGACAAAGTGATTGTCAATCCTTTGCGGGTGCGGCTGGAATACATCAACGAAATTGAAATCAATCTTTTACTTTATTACACCGGCACGAGCCGATTGTCACACAAAATCATCGAAGCACAGAAAAAAAACGTCGAAAACCATAAAGAAAAATCCATCGATGCGATGCACAAACTCCGAGAACAGGCTGTGATGATGAAAGAGGCCATTCTCAAAGGCCACATTCACACCATCGGCGAGATACTGGATTTCGGCTGGCAATACAAAAAACAAATGGCCAACGAAATTTCCAACCCCGTCATCGATGAGATTTACGAAACCGCTATCAAAGCAGGCGCCACGGGCGGGAAAATTTCCGGCGCGGGCGGCGGCGGTTTTATGATGTTCTACTGCCCCAATAATTCACGTTATCAAGTGATTGAAGCATTAAAAAATTTTGGCGGCGAATTCCGCCGCTATCAATTTACCAAGCACGGTATGACGACCTGGAGAGTGGCATGAGTGAAGTCAAACAGCTGATACAAAAATCTATCGATGTTAAATTAAAACTGCTCAACGAGCCGTATCTGATCGACGCGATTGAAAAAATCACCGCGGAGATTACCAACGCTTACCGGCAGGACCGTAAGGTTTTGTTTTGCGGTAACGGTGGAAGCGCTGCGGACGCGCAACACCTGGCGGCGGAATTATCGGGACGATTCTACCTGGATCGCAAGCCCTTGTTTGCCGAAGCCCTCCATGTTAATACTTCCTATTTAACGGCCGTGGCCAATGACTACTCGTATGACGAAATTTATTCGCGCCTGATCGAAGCCAGCGGAAGGAATGGCGACGTGTTGATCGGCATTTCCACATCGGGCAATTCCAAAAACGTCGTCCGGGCTTTGGAAACCGCCAATCGCGCCGGAATGATTACGGTCGGGATGACCGGAGAAAAGGGCGGGAAAATGAAAGAACTGTGCCAATACCTTATCAATGTTCCTTCCAACGATACACCGCGCATCCAAGAATCCCATATCCTCGTTGGCCACATTATTTGTGAATTGGTCGAAAAAAATTTATTCGGGAATCTATGACGCGTGAGGCCATTATCCTGGCCGGAGGTTACGGCACCCGGCTCCAGTCCGTGGTAAGCGATGTTCCTAAACCCATGGCACCGGTACAGAACAAACCGTTTCTCGCCTACATCTTCGATTTTTTGGCGGCCAGTGGTATTGAAAAAATTGTTTTATCGGTGGGACATAAACACGAGATCATTACTGCCTATTTCAAAGACCGTTACCGCGATTTGTCCATCCGTTATGCAATTGAAACGGAGCCTCTCGGCACAGGCGGCGGTATCAAAAATGCCCTGGCAATGACATACGAGGCGACAGTATTTAT
>JABWBZ010000252.1 GCA_013359335.1 bacterium | reverse complement strand
ATACATTCCAAGGAACCGCTTATTACTTAACGCGGAATGAGGGTCTCGTGGGTAAAGCTGAAGGGCAAAGCAAAGTAGCCGATTTTAGCGAAAAACGATACGGCTTTAATTTAGGCGGCCCAATCATGCGTGATAAAATGTTTTTCTTTGTCAATGTTGAACTCGCTGATCGCAATGCGCCGTCCAGCCTTGGCATTACCGGCACTGGAAATGAAAACGATTTCGGTTCTTTAACCGGTATTACCGTCGCCGATGCTGAAAATTTCCGTAATGTATTGATCAATCAATATGGTTACGATCCGGGCTCGTTCGGAATCAAAACTTTAAGCCGGACGATGACGAACATTTTTGCCCGTGTTGATTACAATCTTTCGAAAGATCATCGCTTAACTTTGCGTCATAATTACGTCGATGCCGGCGATGACAACCTTGGTCGTTCGACCGGAACGGGCTCCAGCAATGGATTCCAGTTTAGTAATGCCGGCTATGAATTCGGCAGCGTAACAAATTCTTCAGTACTTCAATTGAACAGTACCTTAAGCAATACGATGTACAATGAATTCAGATTCACCTATCAAACCATTCGCGACAAACGGAAAACTCCTCAAGCATTTCCTCTTGTTCGCGTTCAATACGGATCAAATTTGTTGGTTGGCGGAACCGAAAACTTCTCGCAAGCTAACTCTCTCGATTATGACATTATCGAATTGACGGATGATTTCTCTTACTATATGGGCGATCATACGTTCACCGTCGGAACGCATAATGAATTCTATAAATTCGATAACGTGTTCATTCGCGATTTCTACGGCAATTATACGTTTGCTAATATTGATTCGCTTGTCCGTGGAACCCCTTCTTCGTATGCATTAAGTTATTCTCTGGATCCGAGCGATCCGAAACCTTCGGCCAAGTTCGGTTACCAGCAATGGGGTTTCTACGTCCAAGATGTGTACAAAGTCATGGAACATATGAATGTCACTGCAGGTCTGCGATTCGATGTTCCCATCTTTCCGGACAAACCATCCGCAAATGATACCGTAGCCGTTACATCTTTCCTCGATGGCATTACAGCCAGAACTGAAAAAGTTCCGACGGGCAATATCCTTGTTTCGCCCCGTTTAGGTATCAACTGGGATGTTAATGGCGACGGCAAAACACAAGTTCGTGGCGGCGTCGGTATTTTCTCCGGCCGTACTCCTTTTGTATGGATTTCTAACCAATATGGCAACACGGGTGTAGAATTTGGCCGCACCACCGTTAACCCTGGTGTTGGTAGTTTTACAACGGATGTCAACAATCAGCCTGGCAAAGTATTTACAGCTCCACCGAGCGAAATCGATCTCACGGCCAAAGACTTCAAACTGCCGCAAGTATGGCGCTTGAGCTTAGGCTTGGATCATGAACTGCCTTACGGCGTTATCGGAACGATTGATTTTATCGCATCGAAAAATATCAATCAAATCCGTTATCAAGATATCAATCTCAAGCCGTCAGCCAATACTCGCCAACTCAGCTTCAGCGGAGATCCGGACGGAGTCCGGCCGGTATTCTCTACATCGGCTTCCGGTAAATTTAAATCACAATACACCAATGTGATCTATTTGTCAAACACCGACAATGGCTACGAATACAACCTGACTTTGGCATTGCAAAAGAATTTTGCTCCGGGCCTTTTTGGAGAATTTGATAAAGGCTACTATGCCAATATCGCTTACACTTACGGACGCGCAGTTGATGAAAACAGCGGTACTTCGAGCCAGGCATTCTCTAACTGGAGATTTAATCCCGTTAAAGGCGATCCGAATCACGTAGGCTCAGCAACCTCCAATTATGAAACCCGCCATCGGATCATCGGCTCTTATTCACATTCATTTGAGTTTGTACCGAAATTCACCACAACGTTCACCTTCGTGTATGTTGGTAATTCCGGAAGCCCTTATTCCGAAACTTACAGCGGCGACGTGAACGGCGACGGTCAGACTTCCAACGACTTAGTATACATTCCTAAAGATCAGAGCGATATTAATATCGTCCCAGTTGGTAACGATCCGCGTTCGGCTACCGAAGTATGGAACGATCTCAACGATTACATCAATGGCGACGATGCCATGAAAGATGCCCGCGGTAAAATCCTCAAGAGAAATGCCAGCACGGAACCGTGGGTAAATCGTGTTGATTTCCGTTTTGCCCAGGTAATACCGGTCGACATTGCAAAAGGCAAATTCGAATTGACCATGGATTTGTTGAATCTTTTCAATTTCATCGATAAGAGTATGGGCGTCGAAAAATTTGTCAACAACCAGAACAACAGCAATATCGTTTATCGTGGTGTTATCAGTGGACAACCCGCGTTTACATTCGGCAATGTAAGTAGCAGCGGTGTAGTTACTCTTCCGAAGAGATTTCAAACCAGCGACCTGAATTCACGCTGGCAGATTCAATTAGGCGTTCGCTACACCTTCTAAGCGAATCTGATTCCTACGAAAATTCAAAACCCCGATGTTCATTCAAACATCGGGGTTTTTTTATGTTCTGCGACTTCGCGCCCTTGCGAGATAGTATTTTTCCGAATCATTTCATCTCAAAAAACTCATCCAGTGCGGCCAATAATTCCTTCTCCTGGTGCAGCATGTACGTTCGCGTGGGGAGCGAATTCGTGAAAGTCGATCCGTAACCTTTGGTTGACAGGCGGTTGTCCATGACCAAAACGGCGCCGCGGTCGGTTTTGCAGCGAATGAGCCGGCCGAATCCCTGGCGGAACTTGATCACCGCTTCCGGCAAAGAATAATCGAAAAACGGCTTGCCTCCGCTGCGTTCAATCCTCTCCATTTTCGCCGCCACTAGCGGATCGGAAGGAACTTCAAACGGCAATTTCGTAATTACGAGCAATTCGAGCGCGTCGCCGGGCACGTCCACGCCTTCCCAGAAACTGTCCGTTCCGAGCAAAACCGACGTGCGGTCTTTGCGAAAGCGCTCAGCCAACGACGTCCGCGAACCGTCTTTACCCTGCATCAGCAAAGTGATATTGTCATACGCCAGATTGTCTTTCAATAACTTGTAACTGTCTCTCATCATGGCATAAGATGTAAACAGGATCAGCGCGCCGCGCCGGTATCGCCGGATGATCCTGGACAACACCTCATTACAGCGCAGGCTAAAAGACGAATGCGTCGGATCCGGCATAAACGCTAGCGTCAGCGACAGGCACTGATCTTCGAAATTAAACGGCGAGCCGACGGAAAATTCGGCCAGCTTCGTATCGGGAAATGCATCCAGCCCGACCCGGCTTTTGTAATAACCGAAACTTCCCGACACGGATAACGTGGCCGAAGAAAACACGCACGTGTGAAGTTTATTGAACAATACCGTCTGCAAAATATCGCCGATGTTCAGTGGCACGCCGTAAAAACGCAAATCATAGGATTTTTCACGCATGGGCAGCTCGCACCAGTACACGAAATTTTTTTGATCCGCCTTCGCTAGTTGATCGAACGTCGTCATCAGTTCGGCCAGTTCCTGCGATCGCAGCAGCAATAGCTGTCGCATTTCATCCGCTTCTTCGAATACATCCGGCGTCCAGTCTTTCATTGCTTCCACGAGCAGCAAAAGTTGGCCCGATACTTCGGCCGCCGCTTCGGTAAATTCCGTACGTTCGGTACATTCCTTTTTAAGCAAACTTGTTTCCGTTTCGTACCGGTGCTTGGTGTAGTACAAATCCTTTCCCGGCCGCAGTTTTGCCCATTCATAAGCGTCAAGCGTCAGGCGTTGAAAATACGTCTGCGTTTTAGCCCACCAACGGCCGCACGAGTCGGAAGCTGCCGTTAATAAATTATTAAATTGCCTCGATTCACCCGCGGATAATTTCGATTGCTTGAGTTTCTGCCGGATTCGGATAAACAAGCCGGTTTCAAATTGCTCCCGCTCATACAAGCCGGACAATATATTTTTCACGACCCACATTGAACATTCAATGCCGAGATACGATTGAGCCGTGCGTTCGAGATGATGCGCTTCGTCGATGATCAGATTCGGATAATCGCCGAGAATGGAATTTTCCGCGACCAGATCCGAAAACAGCAGCGAATGATTGACCACAGTGATGTGCGCCTTCCGTGATTCTTCACGGATTTTTTTGACGAAACACTCGTCGTTGCTGCTGCATTTTTGCGCCTGGCAGTACACACTTTCCGACGCCAGTTTGTGCCACAAAGAAAAATTCTCTTCATAAGGAAATCCGGCGCACTCACTGACGTCGCCCGTCTGCGTCTGTTCCGCCCAAAAAACAATCGGTAAAACTTTTTCCCGTTCGGACGGCGTGAGAAACGAGGCGGGATCATTGACCATGTCTTTCCATTTTTTCGTGCAAAGATAATTGCTCCGGCCCTTCAGCAAAACCGCGCGGAAATTGACCGGCAAAATATTATTGAGAAGCGGAATGTCTTTGTAGAAAAGCTGGTCTTGTAAATTTTTCGTGTGCGTGCTGACGACGACCGATTCCCCGAACAGTTTGTTCCTCGCCGACCAAAGCGCCGCCGGAACCAAATACGCCAGCGACTTGCCCGTCCCCGTTCCCGCTTCCGCTAAAATAAAATTCGACTGATTGAAAGCCTCGTTGATTTCCAAAGCGAGCCGCATCTGTTCCTGACGTTCCTCATACGCGTCGAAATGCGCATTCAGGTGACCGCCGCCTGCAAAAATTTTTTCGACGATTGACTTTTCCACCGGTTCGACCGTATCCGACAAAACAGGATTGGCCAATTCGCCGACGACGTTAGACGGCGCGGCCGGCGGCTTGATACGTGGATAATGAAACGTGATTTCCGGCGCGCTTTTCGAAAAAGCCGCCGTGTCCGCAAAAAGTTTTTTCAATTCCTCCCGCGTCGTCGCCTCCAGCAAGCGGCCAACCGTCGCTATCGTCTTGAGCGGCAGGCGAACCAGGTGCTCCAAAAGCCTCAGAAAAGCTACTGGTAAAGCCATCCCGATCGCGCCTTCGCCTTGAAGATAGAACCGGTGCACCGACGGCA
>JABWBZ010000251.1 GCA_013359335.1 bacterium | reverse complement strand
ATCGTATGAGAAAATCCTGATCATAGGTGAATTCATGAAAATCATGTTGTTTTGGATTCTCCCACCATGCTGTGAATTCATTCTTACCTAAATACGGGACATACTCTGCATTACAAGCTGATAGGTAATTGGCAAGCCGTTTGTGATCGTCTGATTCGTTCAGCAGAACATAACATCTGAAAGCAGGACTGACGAGGGTTTGTTCCTTTACGATAAGGTTTCCACCGGCTTCCTGACTGGCATAGCCGACGCTGTTATTGTATGCAATAACGCTCTTTGTGAAATTCCCTTTTTCATGATGATCCTCAAGAGGTTCAATAGAAATTGGCAAGTCTTTTAACTTCTCGTAGTACTCAGGCCAAACACTGTTTTTCTCAAAACCTCTGTAGCCAAGGATGGCGCCTAGAATTCCAAGTAGCGCTGGTTTATGAAGCATGTTGTAAGTGAGGTACAAACTCTCGTTAACATCAAGTTTCTTGAAGAAACCCATGTCTGCATGGAGATCAAAAGAAATTAAAGTATTCATATGCCACCGTTTTTAGAGTTTGTACGTTGTGGCAGTTTTAGGTTGATTTTTTATAGCTGTTGTAGTGGCATTGTAGTGTAATTCAATCGCTTCAATTTCTCCGGAATGATCGGCGAGAACTTGTGAGACTCCGTTCAGATCAATTTCGACCATATCGGCGTTCCTTGTAGCCATAACGCGCTCAGTAAAATTTGGAAGAACTAGCTTTGATGTATCTTTTAATTGAACCCAAAAGAGAAGCTCGTTTTCTGTGCCTGCTTTTGATGCAGAATCATAAAAGGTTACACCAGATCGCATGGCTTCTTTCAGTTTTGTTATGTCGTCAGTAGTCAAATAAGCTGCGTCATTACCTTCTTTCTTTACGATATCTCGGTGATGAGCAAGATTTTTCGGATTAATACTAAAATGATGTACGTAGTGGCCTTCCTTTAGTTTTGACTGTGAGCCTAATGTCGTCATTTCGGCTTCTTTGCTTTTTTCGCTCGGGTTCCTGAATGGAGACATGATCTGTTCCGAAAAAATAATGTTTTCAGGGTATCGATTTACTCCATGACAGATTTGAACCGGACCGTGGATGGAAATATTGGTCTCGGCAGCAAAGGTAGCTCCAAATAAGCGGATGTCTAAGCACTTAAGAAGATTGGCGAGTATTTTTGATTTATTAAGATCGTCTCCCTTGCCTTTTTTTGATTTCTCATATTCACCAAAAAGAATCTTATACGATTCGTCAAGAGTGCGAGGTTTCATATCCTCATCCAATGATTTAAAATATAAAACTTTTTCGGCTGGATAGTTTTTCATAATATAATTCTTAATGAGGTACTTTAACGCCTTATCAGTTGCGTACGCAACACCATTAGGCAATGTTCTGGGTTGATGTGTAAAATCTGCGTTGTAGTTCGAGTTAATCGCTTTCACGATAACGGCACCGTAAACACGGTTTTTAAATTCCTGTGGCATGATTAATACTCCTTAATTTGGATTAATTTTTATCAGCTTTTTCATATATGACACTCGTTGCAAAATAGCCCGCTAACATAAAGGGAAGAAGGTCTTGTAAATTCACATTGGTTTTATAGCCCAAGACTTCTGAAGAAAGCTTTTCGAAACGACCTTTTCCGAATGAAATGGCGTGCTTGTATCTGGCAATTGTATTAGCTATTGCAGTCTGAAACAGTTCACATTTAGCCTTTTGCAGAAATGGCTCTAACAGAGCATGTGACTTCTCTCCGGCTTCACTTTTTGAAAGCAAGAAATAGATCACCTGGCCTGCAATAAATGCAAATTCTTCATCAGTAGAAAGGTGCGAATCGTTATTAGCAACCTCTCTCGTTTTTTCAATAAGTTCTGGAATTTTGGTTGGCATAAAATGACCTCTGAAGTTTGAATTATTTGGATCAAAATGATGATTTAGGCTAAACCAGATATCAAGTTTTTCTTTAATGGAATATTCCTCCGTATGATTGTCATCGAGGCGGATATCCTCTAAGGTTAAACTTTGCAAGATGTCACCGAACATTTGAGCTGATATTGAATGTTTTTTTGATTTGTAAATATAGTCGTATATTGCTTGTCGATATTTGAGAGCAAGGAGGTATGTAGCCTGGTTTTTACAATACCCGGGATCGATTTCGCTAAAATATTTTAAATTGTACGATTCGGTTTTTCCGGAATACTGGACCAAAGCGTTGTTGAACATCTTTTGAATAATCGTTCTTTCGAACTCAAATATGGTACGTAGAGTTTCATCCGGCTTTCCTAATGGAAACAAGTAGATCAGCTTCATATTAAGGTTGTAATTAAACATAGGAACGAAATCAAAATCTTTGACTTCACCGCCAACAAAATTGAGCAAGTAGTAGTTGCTCAAATCCTTTTTATGTTTCTCTAATAATTTTGTGACAATCTCAGCAAATCCAATTTTCCGATCCGCTTCGAAAATTCTAATAACATCTTGGTTCAATTCTCTATCGTCAATGAATATGGGTAACGGATTCGGAAGTATTTTATTGTCTTGCTGGAGACGCTGAAAATTATACAACGCAAATGCGTCTGATATACTAATTCTGCCGCCAATACCACAGTAAAACGGCGCTGAAAGATGCAGAAGGAACGGCTTTTTTACATTTAAACCGTTTTGATAGCCATTGAGCCCAAATGTTTGATCGTCAAAAGATTGGTTATATTCATTAGTATTGAATACGCCATCCTGTAAATATCGTTGATGGGCTTGCCGATATTCTTCAATTGCAGGATTTGTC
This sequence comes from bacterium, assembly GCA_013359335.1. Taxonomy (GTDB): domain Bacteria; phylum CLD3; class CLD3; order SB21; family SB21; genus JABWBZ01. Next base: position 2,256 of record JABWBZ010000251.1, on the reverse strand, counting down.
AAGTAGACGTTTAGATAATGTCCATCTTTCATCATAGCAGAGGGCAGAGTTTTTGTTTTTTCTTCTTGCTTAGTTGGCTTCTTCAGATATTCGGCTACCTCGGATTTGAATAGGTGATCTTTACAAAACGACTCGAACTGCATTGACAGGTTTATCAGTCTTGATTCGTCTTCATTGAAACAAGTTTTTCGGGCATTCTCAAAATAGTCATGAATTCTTGCTTTTACTTCTTTGAAGGTTTGTTTTTTAAAAGCCAAAACAAAAGGTGAGCATGAATGAATTTTCTTTTTTGCATCCAATGCTTTGTTCATTGTTATATACGCCGAGTTCACCTCATACGGAATGCATTTTTTCAAAAATGCAGTAATTTCACCCTTACCATCATAGAATTCCATTTTCTGACTTTTAATTTTTCCTTGATGATCTAATTCCACAAGGACATGAAGGCCTTCGCTCGGTTTCAACCCAAGCGTGAAAATGTCGTCAGGCAGTTTTTCAGTGAAGTTAATGAGTTCCCTTATCATAGTTTTCTCCAAAAAATCTATTAAACAATTTTATTCAAAAACCTTACTTTCTTCTCCGGTTTCTCCGCGACATTCCATTCTACATTTATTTCACGAGTGGCCTTATTGAGCCGCCGAATTTCTTCCATCGTCACACGCGCACTTCCGCCTTTGATTTGCAAAAGAATGACGTGAAGTTTGTCCGGATATTTTTTATCACGCTTCACCGCTATCATATCCACTACACCGACATATTCGTAACCGCTTTTGGCATCCAGCGAAAGACATTTCCAGCCGATCTTGGTCAGAGCCAGTTTCGTAAAGGTTTTCGCATTTCTTGCCGTCTTCTGCGCTTTGGCTTGTGCCTTCCGCCATTTGCGCGTGTGGGCGGCTTTTTGGGCTCGTGATCTAGTCATAAGTTTTTGCGATGCCCGGTTTCCAATCGTTTTCTCGTTTGCTGCAATTCCGCGATCAGTTTTCGTTCATTGGGCAATTGCAGTTTGTATTCGGCGGCGAGAACTTTATTGGCAAGCCCGTTGAGCGCATATCTGGCGACCGCGGCATCTTTTTCAGCGCAAAGGATCAATCCGACCGGCGGGTTTTCGTCTTCGTGCATCCAGTGTTCCCGCGCATAGTTCAAGTAAAGATGCATTTGCCCTGCATCCGCATGAGTGAATTTGCCGACTTTTAAATCAATGACCACTAAGCATTTTAATTTTCGGTGAAAAAACAGAAGATCAATACGATACCATTCACGTCCGATACGCAGACGTTTCTGCTTTCCTACAAAAGCAAAATCATCGCCGAGCTCAAGTAAAAAATGCTCAAGCCTTTGAATCAAAGCTTCTTCCAGATCGTTTTCGGAATACTCGTCTTTGAGACCGAGGAATTCCAGCACGTACGGATCTTTTATTTCTTCTTCCGGCGTGATAATACCGTTCGTTCGTGCATTTACTTTTTTTAGCATGGCGTGTTTGTTTTTGGAAAGCAGCGTACGTTCAAAAAAGCGGGTGGCTATTTGCCTGTCTAATTGGCGCACCGACCAGCCGCCGCGCAGCGCTTCTTTTTCGTAAAAAGAACGTACATCCTTATCTTCGACGCTGAGCAGCCGGACGTAATGCGACCACGAAAGTGGAAATGCGTCTGCGAGGATTTCTGTCCGGCTATCGATCGCATGGGACAAGGCCGGAAGCAATTGTCCAGACACTGTCTGGACTTTTTGTCTTGGGAGTGGCTTTTTGGATTTTCCAGACATTGTCTGGAAAATGTCCGAATAAGCCAGATAAAATGAACGAATCTGAAAAAGATTACTTCTTCCAAATCCTTTTCCAAATCGAGTAGTCAAATCGATGGCGAGCCGTTCGATGGCTTGTTCGCCGTAACCGGCACGATGCCGGCCTTTCTGTTCAAACTCCACAATACGCCGACCGATCTCCCAATAGGTCGCGGTCAAAAATGTATTGATCGCTCGGGCGGACGCGCGCCGTGCGGTCTCCAGCAATTCGGTGACATCGGAAACTAATGAAGTGTAACCGGCGATTTTCGGTGGTTTCAGTTTCTTTTTCTTGTTCGACATTCGGTTATCGGGTTGAAGTGAGACGGTCAAGGCCGTAATACAGGCACCTATTTATATAAGACACTTTGGTGCAAAAAACATAACTTTTACAGTTAGCAGTTAACAGTGATCAGTTAACAGTGATCAGTTAACAGTGATCAGTTAACAGTGATCAGTTAACAGTGATCAGTTAACAGT
>JABWBZ010000250.1 GCA_013359335.1 bacterium | reverse complement strand
TAAAGCCGGTTCGGAAGATGAAGTGTTAGTCCAGGGAAAGATTCACGACGTATGCGCCAAGAAAGGCTGCTGGCTTGTGTTGCAGGATGGCGGAAAAGAAATTCGGGTGACGTTCGAAGGATACGGCTTTTTTGTTCCGACGGATTCCAAAAACAAAACGGTTCGCGCACAAGGCAAAGTCATGTTGAAAGAAATTTCCGAGTCTGAAGCGCGCCATTATGCCGAGGACGCCGGAAAATCAAAAGAGGAAATCGAAAAAATCAAAGGCACGCAAAAAGCGTATGCCATGATTGCCAGCGGCGTTGAAATCCTCGATTAATTTTAACGGGAATCATGATGCCTAAAACCATTGTCAATACTCCCAACGCTCCGGCGCCCATCGGTCCGTACAATCAATCGGTGGTCATTCCGGCAGGCAAGCTTGTGTTTACTTCAGGACAAATCGCGATCGACCCCAAAACAAATCAGTTGATTGACGGCGACGTGCGTGTCCAGACGCGCCGCGTGTTCGAAAATATCAAAGCGATTCTCGAAGCGGCCGGCACATCATTAGACAACGTCGTGAAAACCACCGTGTTTCTGAAAAGTATGAACGATTTTACGGCGATGAACGAAGAGTATGCAGCTTATCTTTCCGGCAATTCTCCGGCGCGTTCCACCGTCGAAGCAGCGCGTCTGCCCAAAGACGTGTTAGTTGAAATCGACTGCATTGCGCTCATTGAAAAATAAGGGCGAGCATGCGTTCCCACCAATGGTTATTCATTGTCAACCCCGCGTCTAATCGCGGCACAGCCGCTCAATTAATTCCGCACATTCAAAAGGCATTGTCCGACCGATCGATTACCTGCGATTTTCGGCAAACCGAGAGGCCCGGCGATGCGACGTTGATCGCAAGGCAATACGCGCGCGATTACGAACTCATCATTGCGGTCGGCGGCGACGGAACGACACATGAAGTCGTCAACGGATTACTCCAGGCCAAGCTCGGCGACGGGCACGGCGAAGCCATCGGCGCGCTCGGAATTGTTCCCGTCGGTTCCGGCAACGATTTTGTCAAAATGATCGGCATTCCGTCCGATCCCGATGCCGCGGCTGAAATTTTGCTGGCCGGCAACACCATCCGTATGGACGTCGGCGAAATCGTCGTGGACAACGATCACATTCGTTTTTTCAACAACAATATCGGCATCGGGTTTGACGCGTATGTCAATAACGAAAGCCTGAAGATCAAATACATTCGCGGGTTTGCCATGTATCTTGCGGCGGCGTTGAAATCGATTTTTGCGTACAAACATCCATTGATCCGTTATTCGAATAACGGCGTGTTTCATGAAGAACGGATTTTGCTCGTCAATACCGGCAACGGCGCGTGTTCAGGCGGAGGCTTTTACATCACGCCGGATGCCAAAATCAACGACGGCGTGCTCGACGTCTGCGTGATTAAATCGATGAATAAATTTGAAATTCTTACGAATCTGCCAAAGACCATGAACGGTTCGCATGTCGGAATGGATTGCGTGCATATGTATAAAACCCATGAACTGACCATTGAATCGGAAGACGGTTTGCCGATTCATGCCGACGGCGAAGTGGTGGCGATGAACGCGCGGCATATTTATATCAAAGTTTTACCGGCCGCGCTGGATGTCGTAGTTGCGTAAATGCGGAGTGATGTATGAAAGACGAATCGGAAACGGGCGCTTCGAATCAACCGGTCGAGATTATCGAATACGACCTGGTTGAGAAAAAACCACACCGGCCGAAGAAAAAACCGCAAAATGATTTTTCCGTTGACAGTTTTATGGACAAACTGTCTTTGGTGGACGACGTCAATAAAGAAACGGAATTTAAGAAAACGCTTAAGAGAAAAACCGACGTCGACATTCTCCCCGAGTCTGTCCCCGAATCGAGCTCGAAACCTCATCCCGAAAGTTTTAGCCTGACGCCTCTGCAAATTCTCAGCGACCAAATGTCGGAGATGGTGCTGGCGGTTGAATCGCAACGATCGCCTGAAGGCCGTCCACAGGACGTCATTCATCGTTGCTACAACGTACGCGAATGTCCGGATCATACGTGCGCATCTTTCCAGGCGCTCAATCCGCGCTGTTGGTATGTGGCCGGTGAAACGTGCGGCTGCCGGACACATCTCGGCATCGCGTCATGTTTCGATTGCCAGGTTTTTCAGATGGCCACCGTCGATCCCGTCGCTAAAATTAAAGAAACGATTTACTATACGCTCGGCATGGTCAAGCGGCGCAACGACAGCCTGCGTGAATTTGAAGCGGAAGTGGCGCAACTCGGAGACCGGCTGCGGCAATTGCAATCGCTGCAGGATCGGGAAATTACGTCCGATTTCGACACGGCGATTTCCGAAGACAAATTAGTCAGCGATTTGGTTAAATTTACGAAACGGCCGATTGAACTCGATTCGGAGAAAGAAAAAGAATTTTTTGCCCAGCAAAAACTGATGACGGAACAGTTGGGAAGCGCGTATCTGCAACTGCAAGTGCTGACGACGGAATTGGAAAAAACGAATAAAGAGCTCGAATTAAAAGTCGCCGACCGGACGGAGGAATTACGCAAAAGCAACCAAGCGCTTCGCGAGGCTATCAAAAAAGCGCAGGAAGCCGATCGTCTGAAATCGGAATTTATCGCCAACGTAAGCCATGAACTGCGAACGCCGCTGAATTCGATTATCGGTTTTTCAAAAGTCCTTATGAGCGGGATCGACGGCACGATCAACGATACGCAAAAAATAGATCTGACGGCAATTTACAACAGCGGACGGCATTTGCTCGAGATCATCAACAGCATTCTCGATTTGTCCAAAATCGAAGCGGGTAAGATGGAATTGAATCTCAGCGTGTTTGAAATCGCGCCGATTTTGGATGAAATTGTCAAAGCCAGCGAAACGCTCGTAACGGGAAAAAAGGTCAAAATCGAAAGCCGGATTCTCGGCACGATTCCGACCATTCAGGCCGATGCGACTAAAATTCGCCAGATTATTTTTAATTTAGTTTCCAACGCCGCCAAATTTACCGAAGAAGGATCGATCACGATTCAGGCCGGCGTCGTAAAAAATCATTTACAAGTCAGCGTGAGAGACACGGGCATCGGCATCGAGAAGGATGAATTGAAAGCTATTTTTGAACGATTCAGGCAGGTGGACGGTTCAAGCACGCGGCGCGCGGGAGGAACCGGGCTTGGCCTGAGCATCGCGCGGAAATTTGCCGACATGCACAATGGACAATTGCAGGTTGAAAGCAAAGTCGGCAAAGGCTCGGTTTTTACGATGATCATCCCGCTCAAACAAACCGGATTAAATGTATGACCGAAAAAAAGAAAACCGTGTTATACGTGGAGGATAATGAAATGAACCGGCTGCTTGTCCGGCGCATTTTGGAACCCCGCGGCTATAACGTGATCGAAGCGAGCGACGGCATTACCGGCGTCAAATTGGCCGAAGAAAAAATTCCCGACCTCATTTTGATGGATATCAATTTACCCTTACTGGACGGGCACGCGGCGACAACCCGGATCAAAAGCCTCGAACGCTGCGCGCACATTCCGGTGATCGCCGTGACGGCGAATGCCATGGAAGGCGACCGCGAACGTTCGTTGATCGCAGGCTGCGACGGGTACATCAAAAAACCGCTCGACATCGATTTGCTTCCGTCCCAGATCGAGGATTTTATCTCCGGCAGCCGAGAGACCGTCGACGTGCGCAGCGAAAAAAAATTATACAAAGAATACAACGAGAAACTCGTGATGAACCTGCAGCGGCATATAGAAGAGCTTGAAGGAAAAAATAAACTGATCGAACAGCAGTCGAAAGAAATGCAGGAAGCGTACATGGGCATCATCACGTCGTTTTTACGCGCGGTTGAAGAAAAACATTCCTACACGGCGGGCCATTCGGCGCGCGTGCGGTCGTACAGCCTGAAGATCGGCGAAAAACTCGGCTTGCCGCTTTCGCAGATGGAACATCTTTCTCAAGGCGCGCTGCTGCATGATATCGGCAAACTCGTGATTGAAATTTCCAGCCTTAAAAGCGACGCCGACCTCACGGATGCGCAATGGGAAGAGATGCGCCGCCATCCTGAAATCGGTTACAAAATCCTCAAACCGATTACTTTTCTGGCGGACGTCGTCAATATCGTGTATCAACATCATGAACGTTGGGACGGGAAAGGTTATCCGCAAGGTTTACGCGGCGATCAAATCGATTTTCTTGCGTCCATTGTTTCGGTGGCCGACAGTTACGACGCCATGACGACCAATCGCGGTTACAATAAATTATATTCGATCGATGACGCAAAAGAAGAATTTCAACTCTGTTCGGGAACCAATTTTAATCCCGTCGTAGTGTCGGCGTTCGTGGAAGTGCTGGATGAAATGAAAACCCGTAAACGCCCCGTTTGAAATTTTATGAGAACCGGTCTCACGTATTTCATTTACAAAATTTGCTATTGCTCTGCCGGCGCTTTTTAGTTATGTTGATGGCGTTGCTTATCCCTACAGACCCTGTTTAATTTTTCATCAAGGTTTCAAAATTTAATTTATGCGTAACCGATTCCTGTTGTCGGCCACGGCGGCGTTTATCATCGTGTCATCTCTATCCTGCGAATATCCCAAGGCTCCGTCATTCACCACCGTTCTCAAAATTCCACTCAGCAAAGACGCGTATACGATTGCCGATCTGAAAGACGATATTGAAAACGGAAAAGATTCCCTGCGCCTTGAAATTCAAAACGATTCAGTGTTGTTTGTCATTACCGATGATGAGTCGGTTGAAATCGGCGATGATCTTCAATCGGATCCGACCGTCGATTCGGCGCAAGGATTAGTCAATGACGACTTGAAATTCAGGGATTCGGCGGAAGAAAACAATCAGTTTAAGTCGACCGATGATTTCTATGCGTACCTTAAAAAAGAAACCGCTGGATATTCCGCTTTACCGCCTGTACCAAGGCGCGAGGTTCGACGTCATAAAGCTCCGCAAGATGCGTGCTCAGCATCACCTTCTGCTGGTTGCCGCCGGACAGC
>JABWBZ010000249.1 GCA_013359335.1 bacterium | reverse complement strand
AGTTTTGTTTGGATTTCAGGCGAATAGCAGAAAACGGCATCAGCCAGAAACTGTGGAAATATAATACGGACGTCCACAATCCGGTTGCGATCAGGAAAATCGCACCGTAACCGTCCAACTTAGATCCGCTTTGTTTATTGAGAATGAACGTCGTTTCAGGAATACTTTGCAGAATCAACGACGTAACGCCGAGCAAGATGCCGCTGAGCAGAATGCCGCGCAGCAAGCTCGTTCCGAAATTCTGATTCCAGAAACGGCCGCGGCGAATGGCTTCGAACGTCTGGTATTTCTCAGGCCACACGTCCCGCGTCAACGACGCGCTCACGGCTACGCTGATTCCGGAAATGAGCAGATACCACCCGCCTGCAAATACAATGACGACGATCAATCCAATCCAGCTTTGAGTGCCCATGATCAGCGCCATCATCACCGCAAAACCCACGGCGACAACGCCTCCGAAAAATAAACCGAGTTTAAAATCGAACGCGCCGCTTTTGAATCGGATAAAAAAGTAAATCAATACCGCCAGTGAAATCAGCATGATCATGATGACATCGATGATGCCTTGCGATTGATCAAGCCAGCGATCTTTATGCGGTTTATAATTATCGGGGAATTGGTGTCTGAGTTCGTAAAATGAAATTTGCGAATTGCGGACGCGTGTTGTGATGACGACGGTTTCGTCGTACACCGTCGATTTGGAAATAAATGAGAATTCGTAAGATTCATTATTATTATCGACGGTCGTCTGAAATTTGTCTTCGCGGAAATCATGCATCCGGATGCCGGCGGTTTGCGTCAGGAAAGCCAGGACAATCTTTTTGGCTGAATCGGGCGAGATTGTGATGGTTTTGCTTTGCGGGATCGGCGGCAATTCATCATCCGTGATCCGGCTGCGCGGCAGGCTGTCAACGCTTTTGAGCTGGCAATTGTAGTAAATCAAGCGGCCTCTTCCATCGATCTGGATTTCAACGCGCTCGTGTCCTTTGGGACGGGCTGTCCGGTCGTCATCCGAATTATTACCGATTTGAATTTCCGTTTCCGTTTGGCGAAGCCATTCGACGTTCCATACATATACGGGAATTTCTTCCGAGAAAGCATCGACGGCCTTCGACAATCCCAGTTTTTCCTGCAGGTACTGAATCTGTCCTTTGTCCGAGCGAATTCTGGTTTTTACCACAAACGAATCTAAACTGGCCGGGGTGTGCATGTTTTTTTGTTGGAGTAAATGATTCGCTTTGGCCTCGGCTGCCTCCCGTGAAATCATATGTTCAACGGCGGCGTCAGGATAGGTCGAATGATACGACCACGCGAAATAAATGAATCCGGCGATGGCGGACACGAGTAGAAAAATATCGAGTCGGCGAAAATGATACGAAGTCATTCACGTTCTCCCGGATGAGTTTTAAAAACTCTTTGATGAAAATTCCATGCAAACAAAACAATCAGAACGGTATAAAAAGGAATGTATTGCCATAGAAGAATCGATTCTGATTCCTGCCACATACCCGTTTTTAGAAATTCTGTCAATATAGAATAGGATAGCGTAATCAAAGCCGTAAAACCGATCCATGCCGGATTAGGATAAAAACATAATAAAGGAACGATCCACACCAGATACCACGGATGTAGCGTCGGGCTCAATAACAGAACGGATCCTACCAATATATACGCAATTTTTAAAACTTGTTGCTTTTGCGACGCGTAACTTTTTTTGATGAAAGAAACATACAAGCCGGTAAAAATAGCCACAAATATTGCCCCGAGAATGAGTTTCGTAAGCAGACGGGCTTTGTTATCAGTTTCAATTCCGAATAAATAAGGCGACGGATCATTAATATAAAAATCTTTCAAAAAATCATAAAGATACTGATAGACAAACGAATTGAATTCCCACGTCGAGGAATATTGCCGGAGCCCGAGAAACCAATAATCCTGTGCGCTTAAAAACGGGATAAAACCGGCCACAGTTATAATTACAAAAACGAGAACAGCCGCCGCGAGAACTTTAAATCGCGAACGGATATCTTCGACGAACGGTAAGAAAATAAGGGCAAGATATTTTGCGAGGAATGACAACGCCAACATCAGCGCGGCGGCCACTGGCCTGTATTTGACGGCAAACCACAACCCCAGCATCATCAAAAAAACAGCGACGACTTCACCATGACCGCTCCATCCGGCTTCGAGAATAACCAAAGGATTCCAGGCATACACCAGCACCCAACTGAGCGCGCGATCAAAATGCTTAAGTAACGCAATGATCATGATCATGATGCCGATATCGAATAACAGCAACACGAGTTTCATCGCCCATACCGACTGTGAAAAAAAAGTCGTTGCTTGAAAAATTCCCTGCATCAGCGGAGGATAAACCGTGTGAACGTCTTTGTGATTCATCGGCGAATAAACGGCGCGATCGCGCAGGCCGGCAAGGTTGTTGGATTCCGGCACGTATCGGTAAGGATTGATTCCGGCGTTGGCGACGCGGCCGTCCCAGATGTAGCGGTAAATATCGCCGGACAATACCGGCTGTGAAAAAATCATCGTCAGGCGGAACAGGACGCCGAAAGCAACAATTAATTCTACCGATAGAAAACTCTTTCCCCAGAAAAATTTGACATACAGGATGACGAGAATATAAATGGCAAAGGCGTGGGCAAAGTAGTAATAAAAATCCGGCAGCCCGTGTTGGATATCCGTCAGGTGTGAAAGCGCGTAAAAAGCAATTTCCATCACGATTCCCAAAGCCGTTAAAATCCAGAAACTGCGCCGGATGAGCCAATCTTTCAGCATAAAATGTATTGAGTTCCTTTCGCGTATATGGTATCTTCGCACTGAAAAAGGCGGAGGACACTGAGGAAAAAAGCGCTTCTGCGAAGCTTGCCAAATTTAGGAAACCGTAGAAGAAACGCAACAGTAATTTCAAAACCATGATCCGGAATTATTACACTTTAAAGCGCTTGGCGACGGAAATTCATCGGGCTGTTTCAGGCTCAAAAATCATCGAAATTTTTACCCAATCAAAAGATGTTTTGTGCATAGGTCTCGTGACGCCCGGGAAACAGACGTCGCTTTTGGAAATATCGATAGAGCCTTTGCGCGGTTATATAGTGATGCGAAATGAATATCGCCGGAAACAAAAAAATTCGATCGATCTTTTGCAAGCAACCAACGGTGCGAAAATTGACCGCGTTCTCATGAGTGATGATGACCGGGTTCTGTCAATTCAATTGTCAGGAGATTCCACGCTCGTCACGGAATTTTTTGGAACGATGAATATCCTATTGCTCGATTCGGGCAGTAAAATTTTAGATGCGTTTCGCGATTCGAAAATTCTAAAAAATCAATGGTACTCCGGTCATGTTCGGTCAATTTCTTGGAAAGACTTTGAAGATTTTCAAAGCCGGTTTCAAACCATTGACGATCTCAAAACAGCGCTGGGCAAAGGATTAGCGCAATTCAATAAACCGCTTACGTTGGAATTTTTGTGGCGTCTCGATGCGGAAAAAAATCTGAAAGCGGGTTATGATTTGATGCAATCGATGATTCAGGAATTAATGACCGCCAAGCCTCGTATTTATTGGATCGGCGAAGAGCCTAAAATATTGTCCCTGATCGAACTCATGCATTTTAAAGCCCAATTTCCTGAAATGCGTGAAGAATTATTCGATTCCGTCAACAAAGCTGTGCAGGTGTATTCGGCCAAAAAAACAACGTTTGAACGAAAAAAAGAAATGGTTGATGAATTCTTGAAGGCTTGCCACGCGCGTATTAGAAAAAATTCTACTCTTTTGATCAAACTGAAAAACGATCAGGAACATTCAGGTCGTTTTAGCGAGTTCGAGCAAAAAGCGAATCTTTTAAATATTAACATCGGAAAAATGCGGCGCGGAATGAACGCTATTACAGTTGAAAATGTATATTCAAATTCCGCCGAATCCATTACGATCGAATTGGATTCCGAAAAATTGCCTCAGGAAAATGTCGGACGCTATTACGCGCAGGCGAAAAAACTAAAAAACTCCGTCCAAAAAATTGCCGGACGCATCGATTCGATCGATAAAGAAAATAAAACGCTTCAGAAATTAATCAATGCGTATACCGATGAGAAGAAAATAAACTGGAAGGATTTTGAAAAACAAGTTGAACGTTTTATTGAACTCGGATGGATCAAGCGTAATAACAAAGAAACTGCGAAGAGCGAACCGGCGCCGGTTTTCCGCGAATTTATTATACAAGGCAATTGGCGCGTGTTCGTCGGTCAAAATGACGAAAAAAACGATGTGTTGACGTTTAAATTCGCCAAAAAAGATGACTGGTGGTTTCACGCGCGGGGCGTTCCGGGCTCGCACGTCGTACTCAAGCGCGACGGCCGCAAAGATAATCCCGGCAATGCTGTTATTGAAGCAGTTGCGTCGATCGCAGCGTTTTTCAGCAAGGCGAAAACGTCCTCGCTCGTGCCGGTCATCGTGACCGAACGAAAATATGTCAGAAAACTTAAAGGCGCCAAACCCGGTACGGTGATCGTTGACAGAGAAGAGGTGGTTGTTGTACCGCCCATAGAACCGGCCGTTGCACGCGAGTTAGAATGATAGCTTCAACTTTTTTATTTTATCAGTGAAATTGATTATATTATGTGCGAACCCTGTACGAAAGGAGGGGTTATGCCATCTCAACTTACTCTCAAAACCACGCTCCAGCGTCACGTCAGAGAAGGGGAATTGTATCGTGCGATCGAAGGTACGACGATCGAATGTTTTGCGTGCGGGCATCGCTGCACGATTCATGACGGCCGTGACGGAATCTGCAAAATCCGGTTCAACCGGAATGGCAAATTGTATGTGCCTTATGGTTACGTAGCCGGCATCCAGCTCGATCCCATTGAGAAAAAACCGTTTTTTCATGCTTTCCCTGGCCAACAGGCCATGAGCTTTGGCATGCTGGGCTGCGATCTTCACTGTGCCTATTGCCAGAACTGGATTACGTCGCAGGCATTGAACGATCCGAATGCCGGATCGAATCCCGTTGCCATCGAGCCGCAGCA
>JABWBZ010000248.1 GCA_013359335.1 bacterium | reverse complement strand
TTCGAGGTAAATCGCAAAAAGCTCCATGGTGGCGTCGTCACGGCCTTCCAGCAACGGAATGGCTTCGTCAAATTTTTTCAGCGTTCGCAATACTGTGGCGAGTTGAACGGACGCATCCGAAAAGCCGAACGTTTCGAAAGAGACGCCATACGACAGCGCTTGTTTGAAGTACACTTCGGATTCGTCATAATTGGTTCGGAAATATTTGGCCATGCCGAGCAAAAAATACGCCTGGGGATCCTGAGGATTCATCGCGAGTGATTTTTCCAGGGCCATTTCTGCGAAGCGAATTTTTTCATCGGCGCCGAACCACCGCGTGAAATCTTTGACCATCGCGTTAGAGTATTCGAAGGTTTTCAGGCGTGCGGCGGCGTATAATTTATATTCGTCAGGTTTGGCATCGCTTTTGGAAAATTTTTTGTCGTACAAACGAAAGACTTCTTCATATCCGCCCATCAGGTAATATTGACGGGCTAACTCCAAGCGAATGCCGTCGTCGTCAGGATTATCGGCCAGTTTTTTTCCTAAAGCGATAATGCCGTCCGACATGTTTTGCGCCCATACTCCCGACGCCAACAAAACGATAAAGCTGAGAAAACGAATCATGATGGCCTCCCTTTTTGCTTGGATAGGAAGAAAGTAAGATAGATTGGAAATAAGTTAACAAGCAGAGCTGGAAATGTCAAGCAGAAATAGCATACGGACAACGCGGATATCATGGATGCGCGTTATCCGTATGCGATCTTTTTTATTCATACCGCAAACATGTGACCGGATTCGTCAGCGCAGCTTTGATCGTCTGGTAGCTTACCGTCAAAAGGGCAATGAGCAACATGAGCAAGCCCGATACGGCAAAAACTTCCCACCCGATGGCGATGCGCGATGCAAAACGCGCCAGCCATTCCGTCATCACCCAATACATCACAGGCCATGCAATGACGCTGGCTACAGCCACTAGGAAAACGAAATCTTTGCCAAGATGCACGAGAAGCCTTGGAAGTGACGCCCCGCAGATTTTTCGGATGGCAATTTCTTTAATACGCTGCGAAATCGTGAACGATGACAAACCAAATAAACCAAGACATCCGACTATTATGGCCAACAGCGCAAACAAACCGAAAACTTTTCCGAATGTCTGGTCGGCTTTGTATTGCTGATTGAAGTAATCGTCGAGGAAAAAATAATCGAACGGATTGCCTGGGAAAATCTGATCCCATGTTTGATGGACAAATTCTATCGTACTCATGATATTGTCCGGTGCAACTTTGATCATGAAATATTCCGGGTTCGATACGTCGCACGCGAACATCGTCGGTTGGGTCTCGAGTTCGAGCGATTCGTGATGATAATCGGCGACGACCCCTGCTACGATCGGATAATATTTAAACGCATCGATCGCCAGCGTTTTTCCGATGGCATCGCCGGGCGTTGTAAATCCAAGCATCCGCGCCGTCGACTCCGTCAGGATCGCTGATGTGTCGGGATCTTGGGGAAATGCAGCCGAAAAATTACGGCCGGCGATCAACTTCATTCCGAACGTCTGAATAAAATCGTAATCCATCGTCGCATACGCGACCGGAACGGCTGTATTTTCAGGTTGTGCCAATTGGCGCACATCGGCTTTGAAGCGCAATTTTTTACCGGGAACGACGACAGAACTGGTGACGCCTTTGACGGACGCATTTTGCTTTAACGTTTCTTTAAAAGTTTGCGTTGCATCGACGCGGCCTTTGCGCGTTTCAACGACGCCGGGACGCTCCACGACCAAAGTCTGTTCGATATTCATTCCCAAGTCCGCATTTCGCATGTGCTCAAGCTGTTGGTACACGGTCAATGTTCCGACGATCAATGCCGCCGATGCTGCGAACTGGGCAACGACGAGGCTTTTGCGAAGCCAGACACCGCGCGACGAATTTTTAAATTTGCCTTTCAAAACTGTCACCGGCTCGAATCCGGACAAAACCAACGCGGGATAGATTCCTGACAGGAAAGAACCGGCCGAAAAAATCAACAGCGCCAGCCCTGTAAACCAAATTTCTTTCCATAAAATAAAATCAATCGGAATGCCCGTCAGCTCTTTGAACGGCGGCCAGACGCTGAAAACGATCAGGAACGATAAAAGCATAGCGATAAAATTAATCAAAAACGATTCGACCAAAAACTGGAGCATCAAACGGCTTTTCTCCGCGCCCATGACTTTACGGACGCCGACTTCTTTGGCGCGATCCATGGAGCGTGCCGTCGCGAGATTGACATAATTAATCCACGCGATGATGATAATAAATACCGCGATGATCGTGAGAAAATAGACTGAGTTACCATTTCCGTTAGGTTCAGCCTCGTCGGTCAGGCGTGAATACAAGTGAATATCGCGAAGCGGTTGCAAGGACAATTCGTCACGGCGGAATTGTTTCTCCAGATCAGGATTATGTTTTTTGATAAAGTCCGGAAATTTGGATTGGAGCGCTGCGACGTCGGTACCCGGTTGGACGAGAATGTACGTGTACATGTCCTTACGGGCCCATGTTTGATCGTAGCGAAAGCGTGCCTTCTCAAATCGCGTGTAAAGCGTTTTGTAAGAAATCAAAACGTCAAATTTCAGGTGCGTGTTATCCGGCGGATCCTGAACGACGCCGGTTACTTTACATAATTCATCATTGAAGTCGTCGTCGCGCATTCGGAGAAATTTTCCCAGCGGATTAGCCTCGCCGAACTATTTTTTGGCGTACGATTCGGAAATCACCATTGAAAACGGTTCGCCCAAAGCCGTCGCCGCGTCGCCGTATATCATTTTGTAAGAAAACATCGGAAGAAACGACGAGTCGGCATAGAGAAAACGGCGGTGTTTGAATTGAATCGGCCCGCCCGGCGCGTCTTGGTAGGTAATAACGACGTTGTTTTTCGAACCGAGATTGTATAAACGGGCATTCGATACGATTTCCGGAAAATCCTTTTCCAGTGCAGGTCCTACGGCGGGATAATTTTCGGAGCTTTTGAAAATGAGTTCATTGTTTTTGTACTGATCGAGCTGCACGCGGTAAATATTGCCGGCGTTGACGTGAAAGTTGTCATAGCTTCGCTCGAACGTCACGTATTGCATGATAATCCAGAATCCCGCCAGACCCAGCGCTAAACCCAATGCGTTGATCGCAGAAAAAATTTTATTACGCAACATTGTACGGAAAGCCACAAGAAGGTAATTTCTGATCATAACATGCTCCTCGAAAAAAAAGATATTGGATGGGAATTGCGGGAATACAACGAGGCCAAGGCGCAAAAAGTTACGTCACCATGAAAAAAAATAGCGAAAGATTTCAGATAAAATCGGTCAATTCTTGTTTCAACGCATTAAGCGATAAGGTGAGATCTTTAATGAAAAAACCCAGGGATACGATAAGCGCAATAAAACTGATAGCGAACACGGCGACGATGACATGATGTAAATCCAATTCGAGGAAATAACTTGCAAATATCAGCAGGATCAAAAGGCTGGCGCAGAAAATCGAAATGGCCGCGAAAATAATTGAAAAACGCAGAATTTTGGAACGTTCAAATAAAATTTTGATTTGAATGGACAGGTTGGCGCGATGTTCCGGCAAGGCTTCTTTATGCTGGCGCGCCAGCGTGCGTGCGCCATCCGTCGTACGGGCATAACGGTTGGTCATGGCGAGCAAGAGCAAGCCAATGCCGGAAATCAATGCAACCGGCGAAATAGACGACTGCAATATTTTAGTCAATTCATCAAAAGGCATGGAAGGAATTCCCTCGAAATACGCGAAAAAATTAAACTGAAATTTTCGAATGGTAATTTCTGAAATAACCAAAAGGGACTATTTCGCCGAACCGGATTCAGCCGTTACAAACGATTGTTCGGCAATAATATTCGTGCACACGCGCACCACGCGATCGAACATGCCTTTTAAGCGGCGAATAGTTTTGTAAATAAAAATACCGGCCATGCCCGCCATCAGCAGCAAATTGATCATGGATAACATGAACATTCTGCCGGCGGTTTCGCTTTCCAGTTGGGCGGCCATTTTATTTTCTTTGACCAATTCTACAAGCGAATTGGAAAGATCATTGAACAAAATTTCCGCTTCGCCGCGTGAAAGGGCCGTCGCCTCGCTGTTGCTGTTTTTGCGCGAATGCTGCAACAAAGCGTCGCTGTGCTTCAAATATTCGTTCCATTTCGATGCGAATATGGCGTACAATTTCTTTTCATTATCCGTCGTGATCAAAGGTTCGTATGCCGCCATTTCTTCGCGAATCAAAACGGTTTTTCGGGACATTTGCTCTTCGTAGCCGATCATCTGGCTTTCTTCCAAAGAAAGAATATGCTGCAGTTCGAGAATCCGGTAATCCGATGTCATCGTATTGATATGGCTGACATGAATGGCGCTGGGCAGCCAGTTGCGCTCGATCATGTTCGATGAATCATGAATCTCGTTTAAGAAAATGACCGTTGCAATCAATCCGGCTATAACGACCAAACCGGATACGATAAAAAGTTTTTTGAATGAATTCATAGGGCCTCCGTCTAATAAAAAGTGATTATTATGTACGTTGTCTTAAAAGGTTTTCAATGCGCAGCAACGATTCTTTTATTTCCGTCAGCACCACCGTCGGATCGACTGATGTTTTTTTCTCGGCTAATTTTTGCCGTTGCGCTAAAACGGCTGCGCGAAATCCCGGCGCATCATTGATCCCGACCAATTTCATTTCATTGCCGTAATGCTGCGCCTGTCCGGCGGTTTCGATTTTCAGAATACACAGATTAAAATACCGCAGCAGCGGGCCTTCAATGAACGTCATATCCTGGATATTTTCGAGCGGAATCGTTTTCTCGATCTGCAATAAAATTCCTTTTTTAAATCGCAGCGTATGATGGGTCAATTCGCATTCCAATTTATCAAAATAATGCCGGCTATACCACTTTCCAAGCCCAAAAAGCCAGATGATCATCAGTGGAATTCCGACGATCGTACTCAATAAAATCATGGCCACATAAAAAATAATATACGCCCGAATGATCGGATTGAATGTGGCTTTGACAAGGAC
>JABWBZ010000247.1 GCA_013359335.1 bacterium | reverse complement strand
CATTCTCGGCAATGGCAACCTGCTTTCGGTTTTCCTCACCGTGACGCCGTTTTCACTGCAGAGCTACTACGGGCCCGGCACGCTTGCCGTGGTAGAACGCGAAGCGCTCAACCTGCAGGTCCCGTACCTGATCGTGCATGCCGACGGCGATTCCGTCACGCCGGTCACCTGGTCGGACCGGCTCTACGCCACGCTCTCGGCGGCGGGCAAGGACGTAACCTACTTCCAGCCGCCCTACAAGACGCTGTACCCCATCGGCGGCCCGGCGAACCCCAACCGCGGCCAGCCGGCGCATAATCTCGACGCCGAGCAGGCCCGCACGGATTTTGCGGCGTCGGTCTACGACTGGCTCGCAGGGAAGGTTCCGGCCGCAGCCGAGGACGCCAGCGGGATAGACTTCGACGCCATCGACGCCCTCGACTACTTCGATCCCATGCTGGTGCCGGCAATGTAATCAATTGACAGGCCGGCTTCTTCCAGCACTTTCAAAACGCCAATGTGAGCAAATCCCTTGGCGCCACCGCCGCTCAAGGCCAAACCGATCTTCTCGCGTTTCGAAGTTTCCTGCGCCCGGATAACGCCGGAGCCAAGCCAGATCAGTGCTGCCAGACATACGATCCGCATAGGTGTAGTAGTTGATACGATGAGGGATTTTTTAAAAATACAAACCGCTGAAAGTAAAGTAAAGAAATTAATTTAATGGATTGCCATTCACATCGTTCGATATCGAATATGGAATTTAAATTTAATTCGGATTATACTGACTTGAAAAATTTGAATCATGGTTATTTCAAGGAAACTTCATGAATCCTCCAAAAGCAAAAGTGATACCTCGAACGCTGACGTACCTCAACCGATCTTTTTCCGATCCTTATTATTGGCTGCGTGAGAAAAACAATCCGGACGTGATCCGATATCTGAAAGAAGAAAATGAGTATACCGAAGCTATGTTGGCTCATACAAACGTTTTACAGGAAACTTTATATCGTGAAATGGTAGACCGGATAAAAGAAACGGATGAATCCGTACCGGTCAAAAAAGGAAATTTTTATTATTACCATCGTACGGAAAAAGGAAAACAGTACAAAATTTACTGCAGGAAGTCAGGCTCGCTGGATGCTGCCGAAGAAATTCTTCTTGATTTAAATGAGCTGGCCCAAGGGTGCGATTACCTGCAACTCGGTGTTTTTGAAATCAGCCCAGACCATAATTTGTTGGCCTACTCCTTAGACACGGCTGGCTCAGAAGAATACACGGTGTACATCAAAGATTTGCATAACGGAGAGTTACTCGAAGAAACTATCAAAAGAACGTATTACAGTTTACAGTGGGCGAATGATAATCGTAATTTTTTTTATAATACGCTTGATGAGTCCAGCCGCCCGTACCGCGTCTACCGCCATCAACTTGGCACTGACCCGATGAATGATCCCGTAATTTTCGAAGAAAGCGATGAACGTTTTTTTGTGGATATCCAGAAATCCAGAAGTGAAAAGTTTTTGTTTATTCAGATCGACAGTAAACGCACGTCGGAAGTGCGGTTTCTGTCAGCCGATTCGCCAGAAGAACCTTTCAGAATGATTCATCCTCGTGAAGACGGTTTGGAATACAGCGTCGATCATTGGGAAGAGTTTTTTTTAATTCGCACCAATGATCGTGCCATTAATTTTAAACTAATGCAAACTCCGGTCACTTCACCTGCGAAAAATTTTTGGCAAGAGCTAATTCCGCATCGTGAAGAAATCATGATCGAAGGTGTTGACGCCTTCAAAAATCATTGGGTCATCTATGAGCGTCAGGATGGATTGAAACAAATTAGAATTCGCAATTTGGAAAACGGCAGCGATCACCGTGTCATTTTTCCGGAGCCGAATTATTATATTTATCCCGGCGGTAACGCGGAATTTGATTCATCAATACTGCGCTTCAGCTACACTTCGCTCGTTACGCCGCTCAGCATTTTTGACTATGACATGAATACTCGTAATCGCATTCTGCAAAAGCAGGATGAAGTCAAAAATTACGACCCGAGTTTGTACACTTCAGAGCGGGTTTTCGCTGCCGCGCAGGATGGGACTAAAATTCCGATGTCATTGGTTTACAAAAAAGGTTTACAAAAAAACGGACAAAATCCGGCGTTACTGTACGGCTACGGTGCGTACGGAATCACAATGGATCCGGGTTTTTCGTCAAATCGGATAAGTTTACTCGATCGCGGATTTGTATTTGCCATTGCACACATTCGCGGCGGCGAAGATTTGGGACGGCGATGGTACGAGGCCGGCAAACTGCAATTCAAGAAAAATACATTTACGGATTTTATCGCGTGCGCCGGGTTACTGGTTGCCGAAAAATTTACGGCGCAAAACCGGCTGGCTATTATGGGCGGCAGCGCCGGCGGGCTTTTGATGGGAGCCGTGGTCAATATGCGGCCGGATCTTTTTCATGCCGTCGTTGCCAAAGTGCCGTTTGTCGACGTGCTCAATACTATGATGGATCCGAGTTTACCGCTGACCGTGACCGAATATGAAGAATGGGGCGATCCGAATACGGTTGAATCGTTTGAATATATCCGTTCTTATTCGCCTTACGATAATGTAAAACCACAAAACTATCCCGCGATGCTGGTGACCGCAGGACTTAATGATCCCCGCGTATCGTATTGGGAGCCTGCCAAATGGGTCGCCAGATTACGCGCTACCAAAACAAACGAACGCACCATTCTACTTAAAACAAATATGGGCGCTGGACACGGTGGCGCTTCAGGGCGTTACGATTATCTGAAAGAAATTGCACTGGAATATGCTTTTATTCTTGATCAGATGGAAATCACTGAGTAATAATCCGAAAAAATATTGATGAAAGGAGTGGTCATGGAAACATTCGAAAACTCCAAAAATCCGACCGTTTTAATAGCATGCTGGACTGGCGTGGCTCTACTTCTTGTCGCAGCTGATTTTTTTGCCGGTCCTTTTTTACAATTTCCCATTACGTTCCTCATTCCTGTTGCGTTGGCGTCATGGTTTAACGGACGATGGTACGGACTGGCGTTTGCGGTCGTGATGCCGATGATACGATTTTATTTCGTGACGCAAGTATGGGCGGTGCCGTGGACAATTGTTGAAGCCAGTGTCAATGCCGTCATACGTGTCGTGGTTCTATCGCTTTTTGCCTTATTGATCGATAGAACGGCTCGCCAAACA
Organism: bacterium; assembly: GCA_013359335.1. Classification (GTDB taxonomy): domain Bacteria; phylum CLD3; class CLD3; order SB21; family SB21; genus JABWBZ01. The sequence goes on along the minus strand of JABWBZ010000247.1, from coordinate 1,890 downwards.
AGTCAATTGCAGAAAGAAGTGGGGTTATTGGAAGGCCTGCTGCCGATCTGCGCATTCTGCAAAAAAATCCGTGATGAAAAAGAAGAATGGCAGCCTATTGAAAAATATATCAGTGAACATTCGCCGGCGTCTTTTTCTCATGGTTTGTGTCCGGATTGTATTCAAAAACATTACGGCAAAGTCTTAAATAATAAATAACATCAACTCATCAAAACAAAAGGTTGTATGAACAACATTATTTTTCTCATGCTCCTCATGGTTTATTTTATTTCCTGTCAGAGCAAACTTAAAACCGATGAAGGAACGATTGAATTGTCGGGTCTCACGAATTGGCCGGACAGCTTAGAACTCGAGACCTATTCAGGGGGCGGGATGGTGTATGAATGGAACCGGCTCTTTATCAGCAAGGATAGTTGCGTTTTTATCAACTCAGAAAGAGGAGTCGATAATCGGTACTATTTTATTTTGAGCCAACAAGAGCTTGATCAATTGCTGAAAGACGTTATTGTCAATAATATTGAGAAGCTGGGCGTAAAGAAAACCGATGGGATTATTTACGATAAAGGGACTACCGCGTTAACGATTACATTGGGGCGTAAAAGCATAACCATCGGAGATGGAGCCAGTGAGACCATCACAGAATTCCGCAAAGGCGATTTTTGGAAAATATATAATTTGCTGCATTCGACCGCTGACGGCAAAATTGCCGTCTATAGGCGTACGTGCTGTTTCAAAATTGATCCGTCAATCAAACTTCCTTCTAAATTTTTGTCAATTATATCTATGACGGCCGACACAGCATGCACGGATTCGACCTTCATGCTAAAAGAAGAATATTGCTTCAATTTATTACAAGGCGAGCAAAGCTTTCAAATCCATATTACGCAGAGTGGAAAAGTTAATTATACGGATTATTTTGCAAGTATTTATCCGAAATTTGTTTTGAACAACGATACGGCAATGACGCTCAGGCTTACTAAAGATTCGCTTTTAGTAATGGAATAATTTATCTACGAAAGATATTGTCCTGGAGTAACGCCGGTGAGACGTTTAAAAAAACGGGTAAAATGGCTTTGATCGGCAAAACCGGTTGAATGCGCCACTACAGCTATCGGGATCCTACGGATTAAAAGTCTCTTGGCGCGTTCGATGCGCACATTGATGAGAAATTCATAAGGCGGCAATCCGGTTTCTTTACGGAATACGCGGAGAAGATAAAAAGGACTCAGGCCGGAAAGCGTTGAAAGTTCGTCCAATGAAATCGTTTCAGTATAATTATCGGCAATGTAATCTTTGACTTTTCTAATTCCAGCATTGTAGAGAAAAGTATGGCCAACCATCAGAATTACTTTTTTTGATTCGGCCAACTCAATCAGTTTTTGAGCATCAATCACGGTCGTTGTCATCGGTTTCTCAATCAAGACGTGTTTCCCAGCCGCCAGACAACGATGAGTCATGCAATAATGGGTTGTTGCTTCCGTACAGATAACCACTGCTTCGGTGTTGGGCATTTGTAATGCCGTTTCGACCTCTGTGGTTAAGGCTACTCCTGGAAATCGCCGGCCAACTTCCTGGAGACGCTCTGGTCGCTGATCACATACGACCACGACTCGAGCCTCAGGTTATTCAATAAATGCTCGAACATAGTTGATACCCCAATATCCACAGCCAAGGATGGCGATACCTATTTGATCAGCCTTAGCTTCCATAATTAATATTACCTCCTGTGAAAATAAGGTTTGCCTCAAGAGCTTCTGAGTCACGCAATACGCAATACGTACCCGGCTACGTGATGCGTGTTCCGTATTTTCATCAGCGGTGGTGTGCCGAAAGCTCGTGATAGCTCCCTTTCTTCTGCTTCGAGAGCAGTTGATCTTTATTCAGCGCCTC
>JABWBZ010000246.1 GCA_013359335.1 bacterium | reverse complement strand
ATTGCCAAGAAAATTATTAAAAGCGACGCCGGCTGAACAGACTAATCCATCCTGGCCGCTGTAACCCATCGATAAGTTTGCCGTGTCGGTCGGTTTTTCAGTGACGGTGACGATAACATTGACCTTGTCTGGGCCGACGGGCTGCACATCCGGAATTACATTTTCAAAATAATTCAACACCATCAGGTTGCGTTGCGTGCGGATAAGCGCGTCGCGGCTGAATGTTTCTCCCGGATACGCCACCACTTCGCGGCGAATTACTTTTTCCTTGGTTTTGGTGTTATTGCGGATTTCAACTTTGTCAATGGCCACCGGGCTGCCTTCCGTCACGACAAAATCTATATTCAGAGTGTCTTTACTCGTGGGTTTTTCGATCGGAACGATTTGCGCGTAAATGTAGCCGCGATCGTAATACAGCGCCTGAACGCGTTCCTGCATTGCGCGGTCGTATTTTTCCTGATTGAAAACATCGCCGCGGTCGAAACCCAGCGCCGACGTGAGTTCACGATTGCTGAATAACGTATTGCCGGTCCACGTCACGTCGCCGATGTAATATTTAACGCCTTCTTCAACCCAGATGTCGATATAGAGATCTTTATTGTTTTTAGCGTAGTACACGGAATCTTTGACAACGACGGCGTCGCGGTAACCGTGCTTTTTGTAAAATCCGATCAATTTTTTCAAATCTTCATAATATTTTTTTTCATCAAAATCGCCGCTTTTGAACCATTTGAAAAAGCCGGTTTTCGATTTGGTGTCGTCGAAGGTACCGCGCAATTTGCCGTCGCTGAATGAAGCGTTGCCGTTGAAATTGATTCCGCGGATTTTGACTTTGCCGCCTTCGTCGATTTTGATTTTCAAAAGCACTTTGCCGGTATCGGTCGTCGAGGCGTAGGATTTAATATCGACCTGGGCGTTTAAATAACCTTTGGTTGCGTATAATTTGCGAACTTTTTCGGCGGCTTTTTTCACGTGTTGAGGGCTGACGGTTTGCGACGTATAAAGCCCGATCTGGCCACGGATATCTTTTTCATCGATTTCATCCTGTCCAGAAATTTCCATCGCTTCGAGGCGCGGATACTCCTGCACAGCGATAATGACGGCTATCCCGCCTTCCGCCGGCTCGCCGAACACCTGGACATCTTTGAAAACATTCATCTCCCATAAATTTTCGATGGCGCGCTGGACGTCGTCGATGCCGAATTCGCTGCCGACCGTCAGACCAGAAGCGATAATGACCAAATCGGCGTCTGATTTGATATTGCCTTCGATTTTAATGGAAGCAATTTTAGGTTTCCCTTGTGAAGCGTCTTGAGCAAAAAGAGGAGGGAACACGCTGACCATCAGAAAGAATACGAGAAAACATTTCCTCATTGAGTAGACCGGTTGTTTAATATTATAGATAATTATATCCAAATATGGATGCATCGCCAGCGATGCATGTAAACTTATTTTACCGCAGCCGTTTTTTTTGAATCGGCTTTTTTGGGTTTCTCTGCCGCCACTTGTTCGCTGACTTTACCAAAGCGGCGTTCACGTTTCTGATAATCGCGGATGGCGTCGAATAAGTGTGCTTTACGGAAATCAGGCCAAAAAGTGTCCGTGATATAAATTTCCGAATAAGCAATTTGCCAAAGAAGAAAATTGCTGACGCGAAATTCGCCGCTCGTACGGATCACGAGATCGGGTTCCGGCAAATCGGCCGTGTTCAAATATTTTGTGAATAACATCTCGTTGATATCGTCGACGCTAAATTTGTGATGTTGAACGTCGCGCGCGATATTTTTAACCGCATCGATAATTTCAATCCGCGCGCTGTAGCTCAGAGCGAGGTTGAGGATCAATCCGGTATTATGTTTGGTCTTTTCGACGGCGCCGAGCAATTGCTTCAGTGTATCCGCCGGCAAAAGCTCGATGTGTCCGATCGTTTTGACGCGTACGTTTTGTTTATGCAAATTATTGAGTTCGTTGTGGATCGTACGCATGAGCAATTTCATCAGCGCCGAAACTTCCCACGTCGGCCGTTTCCAGTTTTCCTGACTGAAGGCGTATAACGTCAGCGCTTTGACACCGATTTCACCGGCGGCTTCGACGACGTCGCGGACGGATTTGACGCCTTCATTGTGTCCGGCGACCCGTGGCAGGCCGCGTTGCTGCGCCCAGCGACCGTTACCGTCCATGATAATGGCGATATGATACGGCAGATTGCCATGCTCTAGAATTTCGGTCTTCAGTTTTTCAATTTCAGAAGCCGACCATTTTTTGGAGACGGATTTAGGAGAGACGCCGGAATGATTATGATTGCCGTGAGACACTAAAACACCGAATTAATTGCACAAATCGATTTCTTAAAAGCGGCAAAATATAGCGATTGAGGTTTTCAATTGCAATAAAATAAACTAATTATATGTTTCAGATTTCTCATTCGTTAACGCATGTATCCGGTCGTTTCGACTACGCTCAACGCCCTTGTTGCACTTCATCGAAATGGTACGTTCAATGACCTGAATTTAGACGCAGGATTTTATAAAAAGTCACATTTAAATCAGGCCGATCCGGGCGTCAACCACTTTACATTTTTCTTTTTCATGAAAAACAAGCAGGGGATTGATATCGATTTCGCGAATATCCGGGAAATCCGTGACTAATTGCGACAACCGTTGCAATGCCTCGGCAATTGCATCGATATTAACCGGCATCTGGCCGCGCACACCGGTAAGCAGCGGATAACCTTTGATGCTTTTGATCATCTCATGTGCTTCCAGATCGGTGATCGGCGCAATGCTGAAGCTGACATCTTTGAGGACTTCGACGTAGATGCCGCCTAGACCAAACATGATCAACGCGCCGAAATTTTTATCGACGTTCATGCCGAGCACCAACTCCTTTCCGCCTTTGATCATTTCCTGCACCAGCACGCCATCGGGGCGGATATGACGCTCTTTCATTTTCATTTCGAATTCAGAAAACGCGTCAGCGATTTCTTTTTCTGTCCGAAGATCGATTTTAACGCCGCCAACATCGGATTTATGGGTTAAATCAGCAGCCAATAATTTAAGAACAACAGAGCCCCCCGTCGATTTTGAAAATTCAACCGCTTCTTTCAATCCCTTCCCGTCAAGCGGCACTGTGGTGTGAGCGGGTAATGGAAAATGATAGGCATTCAGAATAGACGTGACTTCGGAGAAAGAAAGTTGTTTCCGGTTTTCGGATTTTGCTTGCGATAAAATTTGTTCGACGGCCTTTCTGTCAACGTCGAATGTTTTGATGGTTCCTTCCGGTTTTTCACGCCACCGCCGGTATTGGTCCATCGCTTTGAGCGCGTAAACTGTATGCTCGGGGAAAAAATAAACCGGAATTTTATTCTGCCGCAGTAACGCGATGGCCTGGCGGCCTTCTTGTTGTCCCATGAAACACGACAACACGGGCTTGTCCGCGTATTGCCGGTGCATGTCGATGATGGTTTGCGCGACGGCGTTAGCGGTGATCATGATCGGCGGAACGAAGATCGCGATGACGGCGTCGACATTGGGATCGCGTAAAACCGCTTCCAGAGCTATTTTATAACGATGCTCATCGGCGCTGGCGATCAGGTCGACGGGATTATTCGCGCTGGCCTCCGGCGGTAAATGTTGGCGTAAATGTTGTTTCGTTGATTCCTCAAGCGTAGCAAGACGCATTCCCGAACTGATCAACGCGTCGGTGGCCATGATCGCGGGGCCGCCGGCATTGGTCACGATGGCAATACGATTGTCTTTGGGAAGCGGCTGAGCATCGAACGCCGCGGCGAGATTAAAAAGCTCGTCAATGCTCGACACACGAATGACGCCGCATTTTTCGAACATGGCATCGGTTGCGACGTCGAGCGACGATGCCAGCGCGCCAGTATGCGACGATGCGGCGGCTGCACCTTGCAGCGTGCGGCCCGCTTTGACGGAAATGATCGGTTTGGTGCGGGCGATCGACTTGGCAATTTGCGTAAACTTGCGCGGATTACCGAAACTCTCGAGATACATCAGGATCATTTTTGTTTCCGGATCGTCACGCCAGTATTCCAAAAGATCATTGCCTGAGATATCGGTTTTATTGCCCATGCTGGCGAACATGGAAATGCCGAGGTTTAGTTCGCGGGCAATTTCCAGGATCGCCACGCCCAAGGCGCCGCTTTGCGACATGAATCCGACATGGCCCGGAATCGGCTGCGTCGGCGCAAACGTTGCGTCCAACTTAATGTCGGCGTGCGTATTGATCACGCCCATACAATTGGGGCCGATCATGCGCATGCCGTATTTATGCAGCACGGCGGACAATTGTTTTTCGCGCTCCAATCCCGTTTCGCCGATTTCTTTGAAACCGGCCGTGATGACGACCAATCCTTTGATTCCTTTTTGTCCGCATTCTTCGGCTACCTGTAAAACGAATTTGCTCGGGACAACAATAATAGCAAGATCGACGGGGTCCGGAATTTCCATCACCGATTTGTAGCATTTGATGCTGTGAACGACTTTGGCTTGCGGGTTAACGGGAAAAATCGGGCCTTGAAATTCATACGCGATGAGATTGCGTACAATTTCTTTTCCGATGGTTCGGTCTTTACTGGATGCGCCAATGACGGCGACGGATTGCGGGCGAAAGATTGCGTCGAGTGCGTGCATAGTGAAACTCGCATTAAGGTTGGGTAATTTATGGGTACGTGGTATTATAACATTTATTTTAGTTTATGGCAGTATTATTTTAACTATGGCTAATCAAATATTGTTGAGGATTTAAATTTTATGAAGTTTATCATCGTTGGTTTATTGGATACACTGCATTTCCGCCCGGCGCTCGAACAGAAGAATAGTCATGGCGAGACAATTTACAGCGTCGAAGTGTTAAGCGTTCTGGATCTGTTACTCACGCCACTGCGCACCAATGTTGAAAAAACCTATTCGGCGCCGCTCGCTACCCACTTGTATGCAAAAGAAACGTTCAGCTTACCTGATGGTAATCAGATCCGTGCATTCGCCCGACTGGAATACGGCGGTTCGCATCTGGCGGATCCGGATACAGAACATCGATCCGACATCAACCTGCGTATTGCCAAAGGCATCGGACTGGGGTTGTTGCTCTGGATCATACTCCA
>JABWBZ010000245.1 GCA_013359335.1 bacterium | reverse complement strand
GTTACCCCAACGCGTCGGATACATCACGTTAAACGTCGTCGTCGCCAAGTCACGCAGATTGAAGGGAGCCGAATAAAAAGCCTGAATCTGCGGATTGGTCAATTGCCAAAGGCCGGCGGGATTGTAATAAAACGCATCATTGGTGTTAGCCAGCGCGACGTAGGCTCCGCCCATCCCCAATGCCCTCGCGCCTTTTTTCGTGTCGGAAGCCTCGAGCGAATAAGCGCACACTGATAACAATAAAAACCAAAATAAGCTACGGTTCATGAGTTTATAATAGCGATATGAAGCAACAAAAAGATTGCATTCAAAATAATAAATCGCCATCAACGATGCAAACAGGAATTATAAAATACATCGCTTGCCCCAAACGATAATTTTACTTACTTTGAAAAAAATTAAATCCATACTCTGTGAACATGTTTCCATATCAATTCGCTTTGATCACAGGCGCATCGAGCGGAATCGGCGAAGCGCTGGCGCGCGAATTGGCTCATCATAAAGTTGCGCAAGTGCTCGTCGCCCGTTCTCAGGATAAACTGGAATCGCTGGCATCGCAATTACAATCTCAAGGCGTCCGGACTCTCGTTATTCCGCTCGACTTGACCCAACCGGATTCCAACGATATTTTGGCAAACGAACTCAAAAAAAATGATATTACAATCGATTTACTTATTAATAATGCCGGTTTCGGATCGTACGGTTTTTTCTATCAATCGGTACTTCACAAAGAATGTGAAATGATCGATTTAAATATTCAATCGCTGGTCAGGCTGACGCGCCAGTTTTTACCCGGCATGGTCGAGCGCAATCATGGCTGTATTGTGAATATCTCATCCACGGCGAGTTTTCAGCCGGTGCCGTTCATGGCAACATATGCCGCCACCAAAGCGTTCGTCACCAGCTTTTCACTCGCCATTGCATCGGAGCTTAAAGATACTAATGTTCGCGTCATCGCTTCCTGCCCGGGCCGCACTAAAACTAATTTTCAGGTTGTGGCCGGCAGCAATCGCGTTCGTATTCGTTCACGTTCGGCTAAACCCGGCGACGTCGCCCGCGTCACGGTTCGTGCTATTCTAAATTACAAAAAAATTGCCATCGAGGGATGGAACAATAAATTAATGATCGCTGTGCAGCGGTTCGTTCCTCGTAAGCTCGTACTGGCCACGGCGCGAAAAATTTTCAAACCTAAATCCCCGTAAGTCCTTCCACTTTAAAGGAGGTTTTGATATGAAAAGAACACGCAGAGAGTTTCTCAAAACCGGCAGTATGATGGCGGCCGGAAGTTTAATCTCCCCATCGATTGTTTCGGCTGAAAATATTATACAAACTCAAACCGGCGGTACACTGACCAAACATGAATTGCCGAAATTGCCGTACGCCTACGACGCGCTGGAACCGTACATCGATGCGAAAACGATGGAACTGCATCACTCAAAACATCACCAGGCTTACGTGACGGGTTTGATCAAAGCCGAAGAAGAGTTATCCAAAGCGCGTGCCGCCAATGATTTTGCTCTTGTTCAGCACTGGTCGCGCCGGGCGGCTTTCAACGGCGGCGGCCACTTCCTCCACGCTATGTTCTGGAAAGTCATGGCGCCCAACGGCAAAGGCGGAGGCGGAGAACCGGACGGCATGCTGTTGGATAAAATCAAAGAAGACTTCGGCGATTATAAAATGTTTATGGAAAATTTTTCCGCCGCGGCGCGCGACGTCGAAGGCGGCGGATGGGCGCTGCTCCATTACCGCCGCAGCGACAAACGCCTGATCGTTTTGCAAGTCGAAAATCAGCATAAACTGTCGGCGTGGGACACCGTGCCTGTTTTAGGAATCGATGTGTGGGAGCATGCCTATTATTTAAAATATCAAAACCAGCGCGCCGAATACGTGAAAAACTGGTGGAATGTAGTTAACTGGAAACAAGTTGCTGACAATTTAAAAGCAGCGATGTAATCCTATCCCGGCGTCAATTTTACGTATGCCGGATTTTTTAAAGGACCTTCTATGGACAGAAAAAAATTGGATGATGCTGGTATTCGTTCGCGGTTGCACGAACTCAAAGGCTGGACATTGCTCGATAATAAATTACATAAAGAATTAACATTCCAATCGTTTGTCGAAGCCTTCAGCTTCATGTCCGGTGCGGCGCTTTTGGCCGAATCGATGAATCATCATCCCAACTGGAGCAACGTTTATAACAAAGTCATCATCGATTTGTATACGCACGATGCCGGCGGTATTACGGAATTTGATTTTGCACTCGCCAAAAAAATGGACGCATTAGTATAATCAAAAAGCGCTTGCAATCTCGATGAATATTTTTCAAATTATAATTGTTCCATCCGACCCTTCCTTATAGACCAAATTCAGAGGTTTTCTTTAATGGATCACCAGCCGTTGTTCGCTACGGAGAATAACCGCAGAAAAAATTATGAACTCCGCGCCATTGTTGATTTTCTTGGCACGCTCGACGTGTATTCCGGACGATCGGCGTGGGACTGCATTGCTGAAACGCATTTCCTCATGCTCAATATCCTGAGAGAAAGCAAAGACCTTTCGGTTTCGCAGCAACTGCTGAATACTTTTGAAACCAATCGCCGCGTCATCGAAGAAATATATAACCCCACTGCCAAAAAATCGAAACAGCTTGCGCTCCCCCTATCTTCCTATTTCACTAAATTACTCGCGCTCAAAAATCGATTCCTTAAAAAGAATGTTTCGGCGGTTGTTGAGCATCCGGACATTGTCCGCAACAAAGTCGATGAGTTTCTACGCGAGTACGTCGTCAAATTGATCAAAGATCAGCGCGTCGTATTCTTGATGTTGCTTACAATTGTTTTTCGCAAAATCAAAAACCTTCCGACCAAAGATTTCCGCGACAAAGCAATCATTTTATCCAATATTCTGAAAGCCAACGAACTTCGACCCGATAAAGCGCTGACCATTTTAATTTACAACTTATGCCAGGCGTCCGTCGATGCGCTCGAAACAACGGATTATGCGTACGGCAGTTTATACTGCGAACGGGCCGTCGAAGTATTCAAATTGATCGGCGACGGTTCGAAAGTCAAAGAAGCGATTCGGGCACAAATCGAAGAAGCGCTACGCATTACGACGGAGCGTTTGGTCAACCGCATCCAGGAAAAAGAAGAAATTGAACAAATTACCATCATTGAGGACGTTGTTGCTAAATTATCCAATATTGACCTGATCGCCTATTTATTGCCGCAACTCGTATTTTTTCTGATTCGAGCGCAAAAATATGAAGAATGCCTGGGATATCTCGACCGGATTTTGAAAGCTGAAAATCTCAGCAAGGATTTTTTAAATTACCAGACGGCTATCACGATTGGCCACGAGTGGTGCGATTCATTACTCAAAGCTGAAAGGTATTCACGAGGCAAAGTCACTTTCAGTTTTGTACAAAATCAAAAAGACAATGTCGAGCGCGTATTTGAATTATCCAAAACCATTGTTGTGCCTTCTCTCGAAGACGAAACGTTTTACAATATCGAAATCGAAAAATTGGCCGTCACGTTTAGCCATCTGGGAACGTTGTATTTTCTCACGGGCAATGTTGAAAAAGCCGCTGAAGCTTACGAGCATAGCTTTGGAACGATTCTTCTGAAACGCTGTTCGCGCAACCGCGATTCGGTGGATGAAATTCTCGACCGTTACAAAGACACGCTTCACCATCCTCTTAACAGCGCGCCGATGGAAGCGCATCCGCTGATCGGGCTTTACGCTTCGCAAAAAGGTTACGAATTCCTGCTGGAATCACAACTTCAAAAATATGAACGGGACGGTATTGCATTTAACCGTGATGAACAGAATTTTGCTACGTTAGACAACCCTCAAAAAGAAATGATCGCCGACCTGATGGACGCGACCGCCAATAAACTGAAATACAAATTTCAGGAACCCTATCAGTCTTACAAAATTTTTATCGAGCAGAAATATTCGGATCTTAAAAATCGTATGCAAATTTAATTCTCTCTCACATTCTGTACAACATCCAGTACACCACAACCCCACTCGCCGAGACAAACATCCACACCGGCCAAACCCAGTGGACAAGTTTTCTATGTTTGTCGTAGTGGTCGTGAAAAGCATGCCACACCGCTATGACGATAAATGGCGTCATGATCATAGCCAAAATTACGTGAGGAATCAAAATCGCAAAGTATATGACGCGCGTCCAGTCATAATGCGGATATGGGACCGATCCGGCTTCAAAATGATAAATCAAATACGACGTCAAAAACATGCCCGATGTCATTAACGCCGCTATCATAACTTTTTTGTGAGCTGACCGGTTTTTCTTTTTAATTAAAAAGTAGCCTAGCAGCAGCAATATAGCGCTGATCGAATTTAAAATCGCATTGAGCGTAGGAAGTTCATTGATGTTCACGGTAACACCTTCACAAGTTGATCGACATGAGTTTGCAATGTCGAAAGCGCCTCAGTTTCTTCGCTGCTGTAATAGCCGCGTATGTTCGCTTCGCCATCCACTAAAATAAATTTAGAACTGTGCAGGCTAGGCAATTCGCCGCCCAACTTGAAAATTTGTTCCGATACGCGATGAACTTCCTCGATAGGACCCCGCAAAAATGCCCAGCGATGGTCCGTCACGCCATATTTTTCAGCATAAGCACGCAGCACACTCAGCGAGTCGTTAGCCGGATCGACTGAAATCGAGACGAACTGAATCCGCGGATCATTGGCGTAGCGGCGATACATGGTCGCCATTTTTCCCGTCATGACCGGACAGGGGCCAGGGCAACGCGTAAAAATAAAATCCACCACGCTGATTTTGTTTTTTAAATTATCGGCCGTGAATATTTGACCGTTACGTTCTGTAAATTCAAACGCCGTCACAGGCCCCAGCTTTTGAATTTCCGTTGCATCGCTTGCAGGTCGTTTCATAGCCAAATAAGTGACGCCGGCTAATACCAGCGACACTATCGCCGCTAATAACAGAAATTTGAATATTTTCATTTTTATCGCCTTAGTAAAAACAACAAAGGGAACATTATGAAATAAACTAATGTTCCCCGTATGAGAAAATTATCGTGTTGTTTGTTATTTCGCCGTACTGTCGACCGGAGCCGCCGTTTTCATCGAATCCAG
>JABWBZ010000244.1 GCA_013359335.1 bacterium | reverse complement strand
TATAATCCCGATCATGTCACGATACCGACGGAATTTACACTCGATCAAAATTATCCAAATCCGTTTAACCCGACCACCAAAATCCGTTATGCCGTACCGGCTGACGGCAAAGTGGTTATCAAAGTTTACAACGTCCTCGGCCAGGAAATCAGAACTTTGGTCAACGAAGTGAAAAATATCGGCCGTTACGACGTCACGTGGGACGGGCGCAATGCGACGGGACAATTGGTTTCGAGCGGTATTTACTTTTATAGGCTCGAAGCGGGTAACGTGATCAAATCGAAAAAAATGATGTTTATTAAATAAAGTAGCTTGAAGGAGCGAAGTCATGGAAAATAAAAAAATTTTAATAGCAGCGATTATCTCGCTAAGCTTGATGTTAGGATGCGGTGGTGGAGGCGGTGGCAGCGACGGTCCGACGATCGAAGAAGCAAATCAGCTCTTCGGCGCCGGTAGTTACACCGATGCATTGACAGCTTATCTGGCATTGATTACCGATCAAGGTTCGGTGGCGCGTTCGGGCGCCGGCTGGTGTTATATCCGGCTTAATAACTTTACGGATGCCAATATTCAGTTTACGGCCGCCGCAGGCGATAATCTTCCCGACGCCAATGCCGGCTGGAGCGTTGTTTACTGGGCTCAAAACGATCCGACAAACGCGGTTGCAAAGGCCGACGCCGTATTGGCAGCACAACCCAATTGGGTTCTCAGCATTGACACGCGCGTGGATAAAGACGATTTGATTTACATTCAGGCCGCTTCGTACTTGCAACTTCAGAAATACGGGCTTTGCTTATCCAAAATCAAAGCGATCGAAAGTTCGTACAATCCCACCATCAGCGCCTCGGCTTCCGACAGCGCAAATGTTCTTCTTGAAAAAATCGCCGATCTCGGCGCTGCTTCAGCGATCTGATTCAAAACGTACCTTATTTCAAAAGAGACTGTTTCTAAATTGAAACAGTCTCTTTTTATTTTCCCATTGATCCGCAACAGCCGCCTGACTACTTTATTTTACTTCAATACTTCACATTTTGATGAGCTATGAAATTTTTTTTCCTGCTGCTTCTGATAAGTTTTAATTCCGTCTATGCGCAATTTCCGACGGTCAAACCTTCCAAAAAAACGGAGCGGGCGCTGGATGTTATGATAAACGGGCCGGGTCGTTATCCCGTCTACGACAATGCCGCTGTCATCAAGCTTCGCCAGCAATGGTTTCTCGCGCCAAGAAGTATCAACAGCTTTTTCCCTCAGATGCATTACATGAAAGTCAATCAATTCGTAGCACAGAAACAGCGATTACATAAATCTTTTCAATCGCAAACGTGGGTTCCGGTCGGACCTACGGCGATCGTTAACACGGGCGATCATAAATATTCCGGCCGCGTCATCGCCGTCAATGTCAGCCCGTTCGATACGAACGTCATCATCATCGGCGCCGCGAGCGGCGGGATCTGGAAGAGCGCGGACGGCGGACAAAATTGGTCGCCCAAGTCCGATGAATTAGGATCGCTCGCGGTCAGTTGTTTTGCGCGCCACCCGTCCGATCCGGCTATTATATATGCCGGCACCGGCGAGCCGAGTTTCAATGCCGATGCGATCAGCGGCGTCTGAATTCTAAAATCCACCGACGGCGGAGAAAATTGGTTCGTCGCCGGAAACTTTCCTTTTCCCTTCACGCATATCGCCGGCATCAGCGTCAATAAAAATAATCCTAATGTTGTAGTAGTCGCCAATTATTACAACGACAAGGATAACGAAGCCAACGGAATTTACCGTTCGACGGACGGCGGTTTGACGTGGTCGGCCACAAATATTCTCGGAGCGCAATTTCGTCCCTGCTCATTAACTGAACATCCTGCTAATAACGACACACTGTGGACGGCGCTCGGACGAACCGTCGCACCCAATCAAAATGGAATCTGGAAGTCGACTGACGCCGGCGCGTCATGGTTTTTGATCGCTTCAGGTCCCGCACAGGGTCTGCCCGATATGTCATTGGCCGGTAAATCGTCGATATCCGTCTGCCGCGATTTTCCGGAATATCTTTATGCGATTTTCAGCAAAGGCAGCGACAGTCAATTGCTGGGCTTGTACAAAAGCCGGAACGGCGGAATTTCATGGAGCAAAACCAATCTGCCCGATTCTTCTTCAGCTTCCGTTGCCGGCGGAACAGGTTTTTTCAACGGTCAGGGATTTTACGATATTTATGTCGCGGTCCATCCCGCCGATACTAATATCGTTTACGCCGGCGGAATCGATCTTTATCGTACGCTTAATGGCGGCCATCAATGGCAGAACATAAGCAATGGTTATACGTCGCGCGAATTTCATCCCGATCAGCAAGCGTTTGCGTTCAATCCTCTTAACTCCAACACCATCTACCTCGCCGGCGATGGCGGCATGAAAAAATCGTACAAAGGTGGCAACGATCTTTCCAATCACGTATTGACCGATTTAAATTCTAATCTGCAAATCACGCAACTGGTCGGACTCGCAGTGGCGGCAGACGATACCAATATGATTCTTGGCGGTTCACAAGACAATGGCACTGAACTGCGTACCGAAAATTCCGATGACTGGTCTTACGTCGTTTCGGGCGACGGCGGTTTTACATTTATCGATCCGACGGATAATAAAACACAATATGCCCAGCGTAATCGCACGCAAGGAGATCCGTTCTCGCAAATTCGTACTCGAAGCCGGTGGTCGTCGGCTGTTTCGATCAATAGCGGATTAAATGCCGATGACCATTCGCAGTTTTACGTTCCGTACACGCTCGACGAATCGTTTCCGGCACGCCTTTATCTCGGCTCGACAAGAATTTATAAAACAACGAATGCCGGTGACAGTTGGCTTTCCGTGAGTTCGCAACTGACTTCCGAAGGGCACACGATCAGTATACTCAAAGTTGCCAGGACACAACCGGACGCCGTTGCCGCCGGAACGACCGATGGCCGCATTTGGTTGTCCGTCGATGCCGGACAGCAATGGAACATGATCGCGACATCCGTTCTTCCGCAACGGCCGGTCGGCGACATCGCATTTAGATTATTCAATGATGAAACAATCTATGTGACTTTTCAGGGATTTTCCAATGAAGTATTGCAAGGCACATCCGGTGACAATAAAGGTCACGTGTGGAAAACCAACAATCGCGGCCGCACATGGATCGATATCACCGGCGATTTGCCGGACGTCCCCGTCAATGCCATCGCCGCCGATCCGCACGATACGCTGCATCTGATCGCCGGAACGGACGTCGGAGTATTTCGCACTTTGGATGGAGGCAGTTCCTGGACACCGTTTAATAACGGATTCCCGTCGGGCGCTTTTGTGTTACGGTTGGTCCAGCACTACGCGACGGGTAATTTATTTGCGGGAACGTATGGCCGCGGGGCTTATAAAATACCGGTTTTCAAAAGCGTCGAATTGCCGCCGCCCGGCATCATTCCGACTTTTTCACTCGAACAGAATTTTCCCAATCCGTTCAACGGCACGACGACCATTGAATTTTATTTGCCAAAACAGGAAAGTGTCCGCATCGTAATTTACAACGTTTTGGGACAAAAAATCAGAACGCTTAAACCTGCCACTACCGAGGCCGGCGTTTCTTACGTCACGTGGGATGGAAAAGACGAACGTGGAAAGGAAGTTGCGAGCGGTTTATATATTTATCGAATGATAACCGGAAGTTTCACAAAAACCAGGAAAATGCTTTTTATTAAATAAAAAAAGCGCAGGTAAATTTGCCTGCGCTTTTCAGGAGATGCCATACAAACTTTTTTACTGAACGCGTTTGATAACGCCGTCTTTGATTTCAAATTTCCCAGGCCCTAATTTAAACGCGTACCGTTTACGATCGGTTTTTGCTCCGTCGGCTTTCTGGCCTGCCGACGCGATACTTTCGAATACGGCGTTCACTTCGCTTTTCAAATCGAGCGATTGATTGGTTTTCAAGACCGTATATCCCTGCTGTCCCCACACGGAAGCATCGCCGCTATTCGTCGAAACGAATTGCTGGCTCCGGCTTTGGGTGCGTTCCAGCATTGTATTCCATTCACTTTCGGAAATCTTTTTTCGTTTTTTCAGGTCATCGGAATTATATTGAGGATCTTGTGCAAAAACCGATACGGCGCTCACCAGCCAAAAAGCGGTTACAATCAAACGTGTCATTGAAAAACCTCCCTGATAAATTTGGAATTGACTAAATGTAAACCGTGAACACCTGAAAGTCAAATTTTTAAAAACGTTTTTATAGATTTTTGACGCTTGATTTATCCGATTAATTTTAATAACATCCATTTGCGCAAACTCTATTCACACCTCATTTCGGAGAATTCTCGGCATGATTTTACGTTTCGCGAGTATAACCGATCGCGGACTCAATCCCAATCGCCACCACAATGAAGATTCATTGCTTGTGGCGGAACCTCTTTTCATCGTAGCGGACGGCCTGGGCGGCGAACTCGCCGGCGAAGTGGCGAGCCACATGACCGTCGAAAAATTCAATGATTTTTTCAAAGACGCTACGCGCGAGAACGGTTTGTCCACGCGCGGCGAATTGTCCGTCATCGAACGCGTCATTAAAAAAGTCAATTACCTCGTTTACCAGGAAGCGCAAAAACCGGAATACAAAAACATGGGCTCGACGCTTTCGGTTTTGTATTTCTACATGAACCGTGCGTTGGTCGGCCACGTCGGCGACAGCAAAATCTATCGCTCGCGAAACGGCAAAGTCGAACAGATGAGCAAGGACCAAAGCATCGTACAACAAATGATCGACAAAGGCGTCATTACGCCGGAGCAGGCCCGCCGGCATCCCATGCGCAACGTCTTGATCAGTTGCATCGCTCACAAACCGGATATCGACGTGTACACCAAGGAAGCGGAAATTCAGGAAGGTGATTTTTATTTATTGTGTTCGGACGGCGTTTCGGAATATGTTACGATGGATATGATTGCTGAATTGAGTAGCAGCGGTAAAAGCCCCGAAGACATTTGTCAAACTATTAAGGAAATCGCCTATACCGGCGGCGCGATGGATAATCTTACGGCTATCTGTGTGTTTGTAGACCGCATGAATGAAGCCAACTAAATCTCTATCCTTATTTTTTTCCTTTTTCGTCAAGGATACGCTTGATCTGTTGTATTTCCTGCAGAAGTTCTTTTTGCCGTTTGGACATACGATAGATAATA
>JABWBZ010000243.1 GCA_013359335.1 bacterium | reverse complement strand
GTCGGTTATGCTTATAGCTGTGAATTTTTCATCGCATGGTACAGCGGTAATGAATATGAAGCATTTGCTTTCATCAATCGCGCATTCGGCCCATATTGGTGGGCGTACTGGTCGATGATTTTCTGTAACGTCGCGGTGCCGCAGGTTTTCTGGTCGAAAAAATTACGTACCAGTATTCCGGTGATGTTCGTCGCTTCGATTCTGATCAACGTCGGTATGTGGTTTGAGCGTTTTGTCATCATCGTGACATTATCCCGCGATTATCTGCCGTCAAGCTGGGATTATTATTCACCGACGGTGTGGGATTGGCTTACGTATCTTGGAACGTTTGGATTATTCTTTACATGTTTCTTATTGTTCATCCGGTATCTGCCGATGATTTCGATGGCGGAAGTGAAAGGCGTTTTGCCGCAGGCTCATCCGCATCACGGCAACGGTCAGCATCACTAAAAGATTTTATTATAACGGGGTTTTATTATGAGTGAAACGAAAAAAGAGCCGACGTATTTTCTGGCGGAATTTGACGGACCTGGTGGTCTGCTCGAAGCCGCTAAGAAAGTGCGCGATGCCGGCTACAAAATGTTCGACTGCCATTCGCCCTTTCCGATTCACGGCATGGATCAGGCGATGGGACTGAAACGTTCTCCGCTCGGAGTGATCGTATTTCTATGCGCATTCACCGGCGTTTTCAGCATGATCGCGTTAACGTACTGGGTCAGCGTCGAAGCGTATCCGCTGGTCATTTCCGGGAAGCCGTTATTCAGTTATCCCGCGTATGCGCCGCCGATTTTTGCGATCGGGGTATTGACGGGCGGTATTACTTCGTTGCTCGGCATGCTGGCGCTTAATAAATTGCCGCGGCCGCATCATCCATTATTTAATTCCGAATCGTTTAGTCGCGCGACGTCGGACGGATTTTTTGTCAGCATTGAAGCGGAATCTTCTGAAGACGAAAATAAAATCAAATCGTTTTTATCCTCAATCGGCGGAAAAAATGTGGAGGTTATAAAAGGCGAATGATGACTAATAATCTGAAACACCAACGGACGATTGTTACAATCGTTCACGCAGCGGTCATCGCGTTGAGTGCGGTGATGTTAGCGTCATGCCAGGGCCGTCCATCGGATCAGCCTCCCATTCACGTGAATCCGAACATGGATCACATGCCCAAGTATAAAGTTCAATCCAAAAGTGAATTTTTTCCAAATGGAGCAACGATGCGTGAACCGGTAAGCGGAACCGTATCGCAAGAACAATTGCGCGCCGACGATGTGTATTTTACCGGGCGCGATGCATCGGGTAAACTCGTGGCCAAAATGCCGATGAACGTGACGATGCAATTGCTGCAACGCGGACAGGAGCGATATAATATTTATTGTGCGCCTTGCCACGGGCAAACCGGCAAGGGTAATGGAATCGTTGCGCAGCGCGGATTTTTGCCGCCGCCGACTTTTCATTCCGATTTGATCCGTAATTATCCTGACGGTCATATTTTTGACGTGATCACCAACGGTATCCGCAACATGCCGGCGTACCGTTATCAAGTGCCGGTTGACGACCGCTGGGCAATCGTTAGCTATCTGCGCGCTCTGCAACGCAGTCAAAATGCAACGCTCACGGACATTCCCGAAGATAAGCGAAAGGACCTCAAATAGAGATTGGCCTATGAAATTTAACAGTCAAACTTTTACCATCTCCGAAGCCGGATCGTTCGGCCAAAAAGCTTTGATCGTCGGCGGACTCGGTTTGGCGGCCAGCGCCGCCGGATACTTTCTCGATTCGAAACAATTTTATTTTTCGTACCTGACGGCGTTTGTTTTCTGGGCGTCCCTCGGTATCGGCGGGCTGTTCTTCACGCTGCTGCATCATTTGGTCGGCGCGACGTGGAGCATCGTATTACGCCGTATTGCTGAAACGACTGCCGTCACGCTTCCGGTCATGTTGATCCTGTTTATTCCGGTGATTTTTGGTATGCACGATTTGTATCACTGGACGCATGCCGACGTCGTGGCCAATGATGCCATTCTACAAAGAAAATCGGGATATCTGAATGTTCCGTTTTTCCTGATCCGGACGGTAGTCTATTTCACTATTTGGACAATTTTTGGATGGATGCTCTATAAAATGTCGCTGAAACAAGACGGCGGCGATCAGTCAGGCAATGAACGCATGCGCACATTAAGCGCGCCAGGCATGATTCTTTTTGCGCTCTCGACGACGTATGCCGCTTATGATTGGCTAATGTCGCTCGATCCGCATTGGTATTCGACGATTTTCGGCGTGTATTATTTCGCCGGCGGTTTACTCGGCGTATTGAGTTTCTTTGCCGTTTTCGCGCTTTACCTTCGCAAAAAAGCGGTACTGGCGGAAACGATCACCGTTGAACATTATCACGATCTAGGAAAATTGTTATTCGGCTTTACGATTTTCTGGGCTTACATCGGGTTCTCACAATTTTTTCTGATTTGGTATGCCAATATTCCCGAAGAAACGGTTTATTATTTACACCGCTGGGAAGGTTCGTGGAAATACGTAAGCCTGTTATTGATATTCGGTCACCTGATGTTGCCCTTCCTCGCGTTAATTGCACGCGCTCCGAAACGGAATTTGAATCTGCTGAAATTGATCGGCGTCTGGTTGCTCGTGATGCACTGGGTGGATATTCACTGGATGGTCCTGCCGACGTTGCACCACCACGGTGTTCATTTGTCGTGGATGGATTTGACGGCGATGATGGGCGTCGGTGGAATTTTCATGTGGTTCTTCTGGCAGAGATTCTCGGCTAACGCGCTCGTTCCCAAAGGCGATCCGAGATTGGACGCATCGATTCATATTGTCAACTAATTGTAATTAGGAAATAGGTCTATGGAAGACAGAAGAGAATTGTCACACGAACACGGGCACGAAAAACATACCATTCATTCGGAGCACGTGGGTTCCGAACACGGCGGAGTAGACTATGAACGCCGCGATGCCAATCCGAAAAAGATTTTGATTTTCACGGTTACTCTGGTTGCGATCATCGCGGGGCTTATCATCGGGTTAAGCGAATATTTTCTTTTTGTGACGGACGCGCAAGTCGCTGATGCCGTCTTGAAAAAAGAAGATCCGCGCTTGCGCGATCTTCATGCGATGGAAGACGAAGTTTTGAATTCATACAAAACGCTCGACGCAGAAAAAGGGATTTACCAGATTCCGGTCAGCCGTGCGATGGAAGTGCTCGCCGACGAAGCTTTTCGCGCCCAGCAAACGTCCAAGTAAGAAGTAAGGCTGTTTTTTGAAAAACGGTTTTCACATCTGTTCTTTTATAATCGGACTTATTTTTTCATCGGCCACGTACGCACAGGCCGTGCAAAACGATCCGCCGCAATTGCGCGGAATCGATGTCGAAGAGCGCCTTGGGTCGACGATTCCGCTCGATCTGGAATTCACCAACGATGCCGGCGAACGGGTCAAACTCGGGCAATATTTTCATCAGGGCAAGCCAATTATTATCGTTCTGGCCTATTACAATTGTCCGATGTTATGTACGCTGGTGCTCAATGCGGTCGCCGAGTCGGTCAAACAATTGGCCTGGACGCCCGGTACTGAATTTCAAATGCTCACGGTGAGCATCGATCCGTTGGAGACATCGGATTTAGCGGCTGCTAAAAAACGAAATTATCTGAAATATCTGGATAAACACGGAGCGGAGGACGGTTGGAGATTTTTTGTAGGCGAAGAAACTCCGATACGTTCGCTGGCCAATGCGCTTGGATTTAAATATTTCTATGACGAAGAGCGCAAAGAATTCGCGCATCCTGCGGTCGCATTTATTTTAGGCGAAGACGGCAAAATTTCACGGTATCTTTACGGCATTCAATTCAAAGAACGTGACATGCGCCTGGCGCTGGTGGAAGCCTCCGAAGGCAAAGTCGGGAATACGATTGATCGGCTGCTTTTATATTGTTACCACTACGATCCGCAGGCTAAAAGTTATGTCGTTTTTGCGACGAATGTGATGAAAATCGGCGGCCTTTTCACGATGCTTGTGCTCGGCGTATTCGTGACGATTTTGTGGAGACGCGAAAGCCATCGCAAGGATCAGTCGGTTCAACCGGACGAAGTTCGAAAAATTTAATTATTGTTCCCATAGTTTTAACTTTTTGAAAGTCTAAGACCAATGAATGAGAACGGCTCTTTTTGGATGCCTTCGGCGGAGTCCACGTATGCCGGTGATGTGGACGGAATTTTTCATTTCGTCTATTACTGGTCGATATTTTTCTTAGTCATCGTCGTACTGGGCATCGTTGTTTTTGCGGTCAAATACCGCCGTCGAAAACTTGAAATGACCCCGGATTTGTCCCACAATAATACTTTAGAATTGATGTGGACGGCCTTTCCGGCGATTCTGGTCATGATCGTTTTTGTGTGGGGATTCAAAGATTATATCAAAATGACGATCGTGCCGAAGGATGCGTATGAAATCAAAGTGACCGGACAAAAATGGTTCTGGTCGTTTGAGTACGCGGAGGGCGCGACGACCGTGAACGAACTGGTTGTTCCGGCGGGACGCCCGATTAAACTTTTGATGTCGTCACAGGATGTGATCCATTGTTTGTATTTGCCGAATTTCAGAGCCAAACGCGACGTATTGCCTAACCGGTATTCTATGATGTGGTTTGAGGCGGTCAATGTCGGTGAATTTCCGGTTTTTTGTGCCGAATATTGCGGAACCAAACATTCGGAAATGATCGGTAAGATTCGCGTTCTTGGAGAGACAGAATTCAAGGACTGGCTTGAAACGAGCAGTGCGAGCGGAGAAGGCATGGCTCCCGAAGAGTACGGCGCGAAATTGTACGTATCGAAAGCGTGTATCACGTGCCATAGTATCGATGGCAAACCCGGAACCGGGCCGAGTTGGAAGGGCATTTTCGGCAAACAAGAACATCTTGCCGACGGTTCATCCGTTCTGGTTGACGAAAACTATATCCGCGAATCGCTATTGAATCCGCAGGCGAAAGTGACGGCAGGTTATCAACCCGTGATGCCGACGTTTCAAGGTATCCTGAAGGATCGTGAAATCGACGCGATCATCGCGTATATCAAGTCTTTAAAATAAAAATGTAAAGGTAAAGTTATGGCAGCTTCAGCAGCTGAAAACAAAGCTTCGATGGCTTTCGCCGAAGTCAATTATCTCAACGATCCGAAGGGACTAAAATCCTGGTTGTTGACTTTGGA
>JABWBZ010000242.1 GCA_013359335.1 bacterium | reverse complement strand
CTCGACGTCAAGTTCGCGCATCTCGAGCGAATCGACGTTCCTGAAATGATCAAAACCTGCAAGGATAAATGGTTCAATCAAACGCTCACGCAAGTGAATGACAGCGTCGTTCGGCTCGGCATCGTGGAAGGCGAATATCATTGGCACAAACACGACAACGACGATGAATTTTTCTTCGTACTCGAAGGCCAGCTTCTGATCGACCTGGAAGGCCGTACGATTGAATTGAATCCCGGACAGGGCGTGACGATTACTAAAGGCACGATGCATAGGCCGCGCGCCCCGAAAAAAACCGTCATGCTCATGGTCGAGACCAGCGCAATCCAACCGACGGGCGATTGAAAATTTCCCCTCAGTACACCTTATTGCTTGCCTTTTCAAAGTTCATACGCTAAATTGACGAAATTTTTAGAAATTTTCTGAAAATTCCGTCGTTGAGTCATCAAAGGAGTTAGTGTATGAGCGATTCGGATAAGCGCGCTGATAATAAAATCATCGGAGAAGGACTGACGTTTGACGACGTGCTGATCGTCCCGCAATATTCCGAAGTCCTGCCGAATCAGGTTCAAGTCAATACCCGCATCACGCGAACCATCACGCTTAATATTCCCCTGCTCAGCGCGGCGATGGACACCGTCACGGAGTCGGAACTTGCCATCGCCATTGCCCGCGAAGGCGGACTCGGCATCGTTCACAAAAATTGTTCCATCGAATACCAGGCATCCGAAGTCGACCGTGTCAAACGTTCCGAAAGCGGCATGATCCTCAAACCGATCACGCTTACGCCGGAACATAAACTCGGCGATGCATTGGAACTGATCAAGCGCTACAAAATCAGCGGCATCCCGATTATTTTTCCCGATGGTAAATTAGCCGGCATATTGACCAATCGTGATCTGCGTTTCGCCAACGATATGACCGAAAAAATCGACAACGTGATGACGAAAAATAATCTCGTCACCGCCAAAGTCGGCACGACTCTGGAAGATGCCGAAAAATTACTCCACAAACATCGTATCGAAAAATTGCTCGTGGTCGATGACGCGTTCAAGCTCAAAGGCCTGATTACGGTCAAAGACATTCAAAAGAAAAAAATGTATCCCAACGCCTGCAAAGATTCGCACGGGCGGTTGAGAGTCGGCGCGGCTTTGGGCGTTACCAAAGATACGGTCGAACGCGCGCAGGCATTGATCGAAGCGGGCGTCGACATTCTCGCCGTCGATACGGCGCACGGCCATTCCCGCGGCGTACTTGAAACGGTGCGGCAGGTTAAAAAACAATTTCCGGAGATCGAACTCATCGCCGGCAATGTGGCCACCGCCGAAGCGACGATGGAACTGATCAAAGCGGGCGCGGACTGCGTGAAAGTCGGCATCGGGCCTGGTAGCATTTGTACGACGCGCGTCGTGGCCGGCGTAGGCGTGCCGCAAATCAGCGCCATCATGGAGTGCTCGAAAATTGCCCTGAAAGAAAATATTCCCATTATTGCCGACGGCGGAATCAAACAAACCGGCGATCTGGCTAAAGCCATCGTGGCCGGCGCGGATTGCGTGATGGTCGGATCCTTGCTCGCCGGTACGGAAGAAAGCCCAGGCGAATCCGTTTTGTACGAAGGACGGCGGTATAAAGTTTATCGCGGCATGGGCTCGATCGCGGCTATGAAAAAAGGCAGTAAAGACCGTTACTTCCAGGAAGATGAAATGGACACGGACAAATTAGTCCCCGAAGGCATCGAAGGCCGCGTGCCTTACAAAGGCAAAGTCAGCGACGTCGTGTACCAAATGGTCGGCGGGCTCAAAGCGGCGATGGGCTACTGCGGCTCCAAAACAATTGTGGAAATGAAAACGCGGACGAAATTGATCAAGATGACCGGCGCGGGATTGAAAGAAAGCCATCCGCATGACGTGCTCATTACGCAGGAAGCGCCAAATTATCGTGTGAATAGTTAAAGTCCCTCGCCTTCGACTCCGCTCATGGCTCGAATCTGCAATATTGAAATGAATATTTCACTCAACAACGGGTAAAGAAAAACTAAACGTCGATCCTTCTCCGCGTTTGCTGCTCACCCATACCCGCCCTTTGTGCAATTCAACGATTTTTTTGACGATCGCCAATCCCAAGCCCGTGCTCGGTTCGCCGCCCGTCGGTTTTGAACTCAGCCGTTTGAACGACGTAAAAATTTTTTTCAAATCTTCTTCATCCAGTCCTTGTCCTGTATCCTTCACGTGCGTGACGACTTCCCCTGTATTTTTCTCAAAATAAACTTTAACGCTCCCGCCGGGATGAGTGTATTTGATCGCGTTCGAAAGTAAATTGTCAACCACGGAAGAAATTTTTGAAACATCGACATAGACTTTTGGCAAGCCGGCTGTATAATCGACTTGAAGATCGATATTTTTATTTTGCGCCGCGCGCCGATGCAGATATTCGCATTCGCCGACAATTACTTTCAAATCGCTGGATTTGAGTTCCATCCTCACTTTCCCCGATTCAATCGCCGAAATATCGAGCAGTTCCGTAATAAACCGGTTCATGTGGCGGCTGACTCCGGCAATTTTGGTGAGATCATCGACAGCGCCCTCCACGTCGACATTATTTTTTCTAAAGTCCTCGATCAGAAGATCCGTATAACCGACAATGGTCGAAAGCGGATTTCGTAAATCATGCGCGACAATACCCAGATATTCATTTTTTTTCTCATTCAGTTGTTTGAGTTCATTGAGCAGGCGCGTTTTAGTCAAAGCCGTACGAAAATGTTCTTTCAATTCCGTCAGCAGAAGCAGATTATGCTGAGTCACGTCGCGCACTTCATCGAAAAATAAAAATCCGGCTATGCCTTGCGTATCCATCAGACGAATCGCAAACAACGAATCGATGGTACGGACGTTGTTGAATTTCTCCGTCGACGGGCGCGCCACGAGTCCGCGGATGAAATACATGTCTTCCGCAACCGGCTCGCCGCCGTCGACGTAACGCCGCTGCACTTCTTCTTCCGTCAGCTCGATAGCTTGCAACGCCAGCACGTCGATTCCGAAGGCGGCGCGGAATCGATATTTGCCGGTCATCGTGTCGTGCAGCAGCACAGAGCCGGATTCCATATTCAGAAGCGGTTGAATGATTTCAAAAATCGACTGCAAGAGTTTGTCCAATTCCGTTTCCGAATTGATCGCCGCGACGATGCCGATAGTTTTTTCAAGCCGCACATAACTTTCTTTCAGTTGATCGTTGGCTACTCTCAATTCCGCCGTTTTCTTTTCGACCAATTCGCTCAGGCGCCTCCGTTCTTTTTCGAGAAAGACGTGGCGTACGCGCACGACAACGCTTGACAGTAACAGCGCCAGAATGCCATACGCTGCAAAAGCCCACCACGTGCGGTACAACGGCGGTTTGATCCGGAAAGCAAACACCGTCGGCTTGGCCGCCTGATGCGCTTCGATCGACATGACTTCAAAAACATAACGGCCTTCGGGAAGAAAAGTATAGGTCTTCTCATAATGACTGGTTTGTGTCCAATCGGGATCAAATCCATCGAGCCGGTAGCGAAACTCTCTGACCGGTTGTCCCATATTGCCGGGATCGGCAAACGAAAAACGCACTTCGTTCAGATCGAAATTAATGTCATGCAGTTGATCCGAAGCGCCCTGCCCGATATACGCCATGGAATCGCCGCGTAAACGCACGGTCAGGATGGGAGCGGGATAAACCGGCAGTTGACCAGACTCCGTCATTACCGGACTCTTGTATTTCGTCAATCCGTCATAACCGCCGAACCATACAAATCGCCCGTCCGTGAACACCGACGACATGTCGCCGAATTGTGAAATGCGCGCCAACGACGTGTAACGCGAATAACCGGATTTGGAGTTATAAACAATTTTTCCCGCGACTGTTCCGCCAGAAGCCGTGTGCTGACAAATCCACAAATTACCTGACGAATCTTCGCTCATCCTGAAAACCAATCGCCCACTCTCAGGGAGCAGCGCCGCCAAAACGGTATCGGGCATAAATTCATCGCGCACGTTGTCGTAGCGCAACACGCCGCGATCGGCGATCCATAGCAAGCCACGCGTAGTTTGAAATAACCGGTTGACCCGCGAACTTATCTGTATATTGGGATGATATGTCCGCACGGAACCGTCCATCATGACGCGCCGAAATCCATCGAATGCGCCGGCCAGCCAGATCGTGCCGTCGCTATCTTCGCTGATGTAACGCACTTCACCATCGATCGATGGCACGCGCTCCCATCGATACCGGCCCGCTTCATAATGGAGTTTTCCCAATCCATTCGACAAACCGGCGTAAATCAGATTCCGGTCACGGCGGGAAGGCGCTAAAACAAATGCATACGCATCGCTGATCGGCCGTGCATTGTTTTTAGCAATTAAAAAAATTCCGCTGTTTGATGCCGCGATCAATACGCCTTCATGCTCCAAAAGACTCCAACAATATCCTTGCAACGATGGTATCGGCTCAAACGTCCACGGTTTCTCCAGTGACGTTTGTTTCAAACGAAACAGCCCGGCGCTTGTGCCTGCATACATGACGCTCTTGTAACGCACGGCGCATAATACCGCGCCGTCGAGGCCCATCGACTCATTCCAAAAAGTCAGCGGCGAATATAATTCCAATCTGATAATTCCTTTATTCATCGCCAACCAGACGTTTTCGGAACGATCGAGAAAAATGTCGTAAACCGTGTTATCGGGTAATCCGCTTTGTTTGTTATAAATCTGAAGGATACGCCCAGCGGCGTCGGTACGAATCACACCGTAACGAAGCGTAGCAAAAAGATATTCACCGGACGAAGTGCGCACGCCGCCATACACTTGTTGCACTTCCAAAAACGGAGCGGCTTCCCAATCGATTTTGTTGAATCGCCCGTCTTCCAAAACCCACGCACCGTTGTCCCTAGTTTGGATCAATATTCCCCGATCGCCGTACGGCAGCATGGCATACACGCGCACATTTGCCAGGACGTCGCTCCCTGGAATGATCTCAAGGCTATCGCCATTCACCTCCCGCAATCCGGCGCGGTCGTCCTGAATGATCAGGCGATCCCGGACCCAATATGAAAAACGAAATTGGTTGAGCGCCGGCCACGAAGCGATTGCCCTGTCATTGTCATCAAATTGAAACAATCGCTGATTGGTTGTAAAAAAAATACCTTTGGGCGTAACGTGAATTCTCCACACGTCACGGCAGCCGCGGAGCGATTCCGGCAGCGAATTGT
>JABWBZ010000241.1 GCA_013359335.1 bacterium | reverse complement strand
CATGCCATCGTCGGCCATTATCTAAAAAATGCCGATCCGGTTCATAAAGTTTCAATTGTCCCGCGTGGTATCGGCGCTTTAGGTTATACGTTACAAACGCCGTTGGAAGACCGGTATTTATTATCGCGCGATGAATTGATCGAGCGTTTGTGCAGTTTGCTCGGCGGGCGTGCGGCGGAAGACATTGTATTTAATCAAATCTCGACCGGCGCATCCAACGATCTCGAACGGGTAACGGAAATTGCCACGCGCATGGTTACCATGTATGGCATGAGTGAAAAACTCGGCAACGTGTCCTTCACGGACAATAGCCAGCAAAATTTTCTCGGCGGCGTCAATATGAAACCCTACAGCGAAGACACCGCCAGAGTCATCGACGCCGAAGTCAAACGCATTATCGACGATGCCTATCAAAAAACGAAGAATCTTTTAAATGAAAAACGCGATAAACTGGAAGAATTGGCGAAACAATTGCTGGCCAAGGAAGTACTCGATAAAAAAGCGATCGAAGAAATTTTAGGCGAAAAACCAGTCAGCGATAATGGAAAATTTGAGCAGGAATTGCTGCACGAATCCAATTCCTGATTGCATAAATTAAAGCCGTTTAGTATCTTCGCTCCGGTTAAACGAACCGATTTTTCCGGAGCGATTTTATTTATAGTAATTTTTTATTCCTCTGAGGAATTATGAAAATATTGATCAGCGACGAGATGTCATCGGCCTGCGTCGAAAAGCTTAAAACTAACTTCGAAGTCGATTATAAAACAGGAATGACGCAAGAGCAATTGCTGGCGATTGTTCCGCAATATTCAGCTTGGGTCGTCCGGAGTTCGACTAAGGTTACGGCTAAACTTATCGAAGCCGGAACTTCGCTGAAAATTATCGGACGTGCCGGTGCCGGTGTAGACAACATAGACGTCGAAGCCGCTACGCAACGCGGAATTGTCGTGATGAATACGCCGGGAGGCAACACTATTTCCACAGCTGAGCACACGGTTGCCATGATTATGGCGTTGTCGCGTAATATTCCGCAAGCCGATCAAAGCGTGAAAAAAGGCGAATGGAAAAAATCGAAATTTACCGGGACCGAATTATTTGAAAAAACATTGGGCGTGCTAGGCGTGGGCAAAGTGGGGCGCGAAGTGGCGATCCGAATGAAATCGTTCGGTATGAACGTGATCGGTTACGATCCGATTTTTTCAAATGAAGAAGCCGAACGAATCGGCATTCGCTTAGTTTCATTAAATGAATTATTCGCGTCATCGGATTACATTACTATTCATACGCCACTGAATAAAGCCACGGAAAATCTAATCAACCGTGAGTCATTAAAGCAATGCCATGACGGAGTGAAAATCATCAACTGCGCGCGGGGTGGCATTATCGATGAAACGGCATTACAAGAAGCATTAACTTCGGGGAAAGTTTCCGGAGCCGCTTTAGACGTGTTTGCAGCCGAACCGCCTGGCGATCACCCTTTGTTTAAATTGTCCAACGTCATTACGACGCCGCATCTGGGCGCGTCAACGGAAGAAGCGCAGGAAAAAGTTGCCGTTCAAATTGCCGAACAATTGATCAGCGCGCTTAACGGCAAAACCATTACCGGCGCCGTGAATTTAATGCCGATCGATCATGACGTGTTTTCCAAAAGCGCGGCGTATCTTCGTCTGACCAGCAGCATGGGGCATTTTGCGTCGCAGTTGATTAAAGGACAAATCACCAAAATCAACATTCAGTATTATGGCGACGTGTTGAATCATCCGACGAATTTGTTAACGCAGACGTTGATCGCCGGGCTTTTCAAAACGATGATCGAACAAGTCAATATTGTCAATGCGCCGATCATCGCCAAAAAACAAGGTATTGATATTTCAGAAACGCGCAGCACCGAACACCAGGATTTTACTCATTTGATTACTACTGAAATTATTGTTGACGGCCGTTCGCAATCAATTTGGGGAACGTTGTACGGCAAAAACGATCCGCGCATTGTCGGCATCAACGGTTATATCTTTGATGCGCATCTCGATGGAGCGATGCTGGTTTTGTCCAATGAAGACAAACCTGGTATGATCGGGAGGCTTGGCACCATTCTGGGAAGCCATAATATCAATATTGCACAAATGTCGCTCGGCAGAAAAGGGGTTGGCGGTAAAGCGATGACCATTCTCAATATTGACGATGTATGTTCAGATAGCGTCATTCGGGAGCTTGAAAAAGAAGGATTCACGGATATCCGATTTATTCAACTAACGAATGAATTTGAACCGTATCGATTTCGAGTAACAGAGTGATGAAGCCATTGGCTGGAAAAATATTACGCATAAGCGCATTGACGTTGGTTGTAACAGTTTCGCTATTTCCATTAGTGTGGATGATCATACAATCGTTGAAAGGGCATGGCCGGGATTGGTCATTACAAAGTTATGCCGATGTATGGAATTCAGGCCTTTTCGGTCGTTATTTTTTTAACAGCGTTTTTGTTGCATTGTGTGTGACGTGCGGCAATTTGATTTTTTGTTCATTGACCGGATATTTTTTTGCAAGGCAGAAGTTTCCTTATAAAAATCTGATTTTTGCAAGCGTGTTATTGACGCTGATTATCCCGGCACAAATTGTAATGGTGCCGATGTATGTAATGATGCACGCGTGGGGTTGGCTCGATACGTACTGGGCGCTGATTGTACCGTGGTTGGTCAATCCATTCGGTGTTTTTTTAATGAAACAATATTTTGAAAGTTTACCGGCTAGTATTGAGGAATCGGCTAAATTAGACGGCGCCAATGATTGGTCAATTCTATTTAAAATCGTAATGCCGATTGCCAAACCAGCGCTTGCGGTTCTGGGAATTTATATTTTTGTTAATAACTGGAATCAATTTTTATTTCCGTTTTTGTTTGTTGACTCGGATACGATGAGAACGCTGCCGGTCGGGCTGGCGTTTTACAGCGGTTATCAGGACATCGATGTTCGGCACCTTATGGCCGGCGCTTCGATCGCCTCCGTTCCAATGATCCTGGTATTTTTGATTTTTCAGAAACAAATAATTGCCGGGTTGGTTGCAGGTTCGATTAAGGAGTAGATACCAGATGCTTACAGCCGTTATTTCGGATATCCACGGCAACCTCGAAGCCTTGACTCGGACGCTGGAGGTGATTGCTGAACTGAAAGCGGACGAGATCATTTGCCTCGGCGACGTTGTCGGATATGGACCCGATCCGGATGCTTGTGTGGCCTTGATTCGGGAGCATTGCAAAGTCGTGCTGCTAGGCAATCATGATCAGGCGGCATTAAATACGGCGGCGGCGGCGAATTTTAACGACTTTGCGAGGCTGGCGGTATTATGGACGGCGGAACATCTGAGCGATGAGAATAAAACTTATTTGAGTAATTTGCCTTACACTTACAAACGCGATAATATTTTGTTCGTACACGCCACGCCGATGAATCCGGAAAAATGGCATTATATTTTCACGTACGAGGAAGCGCAAAAACAGTTTATGCATTTTGATGAAAATATTTGTTTCGTGGGACACACGCATTTTCCGGGTATTTACAGTAATTCGCCGTCGGCAAAAAAAGTCAACAAAGACGATCAATTTATTATCAATGTCGGAAGCGTGGGCCAGCCGCGCGACGGCAACTATCGCATCAGTTTTGGTTTGTTTGACGATACGGAATGGGGCTACAAGCACGTCCGTGCAGAGTACGACGTGATGACGACTTTTAATAAAATTAAAAATAACGGACTGCCGGTTTACCTGGCGGAACGCTTGATTCAGGGACGATAAACAATCAGGAGCATGCAGGTTTCATGATTAATTTATTATTGAAAACAATTTTCGGAGATAAACATGTCCGCGATATTAAAAATATATCGCCGCTCGTTGAAGAGATCAATCGTTATGATGCGGAATTCGAAAAATTGAGCGATGAAGAATTGCGGCAGAAAACGGCCGAGTTCAAAAAGAAAATCAAGGACAATACCGTAGAAGAAACGGCCGAAGTTGAAAAAGTTCGCGAAGCCATTCGCTCCAACATCGATCCCAACAAAGCCAAAGATCTGATTGATTCTCTTAAAGCCGCTGAGAAGCATTTAACGGACGTGGAACGCGCCATCCTCGACGATATATTGCCAGAGGCATTTGCATGCGTCAAGCAAGCGATGAAGCGGTTGAAAGGACAATCGTGGGATGTGTGCGGCCGGCAAGTCACGTGGGATATGGTTCCTTATGACGTCCAGTTGATCGGCGGGATTGTATTGCATCAGGGCAAAATTTCAGAAATGGCGACCGGCGAAGGAAAAACGTTGGTGGCCGTTGCGCCGATTTATCTGAATGCGCTCACCGGGCGTGGCGTTCATCTCGTGACGGTTAATGATTACCTGGCGCTGCGTGACAAAGAATGGATGGGCCGCGTGTACGAATATTTGGGACTTACTATTGGCGTAATTTTGAACGATATGAATCCGCAGCAGCGCAGAATAGCTTATGGCTGTGATATTACTTACGGCACGAATAATGAATTTGGTTTTGATTATTTACGCGATAACATGGCGACTTCGCCGGAAGACGTCGTTCAGGTGCGTGGGCATTATTATGCCATCGTCGACGAAGTCGACTCCGTGCTCATCGATGAAGCGCGTACTCCTTTGATCATCAGCGGCGCCGTCGATGCCCCGACCAATCAGAAATATGAAGAAATGAACGGTGCGGTCAAGCGTCTTATCGATGTGCAGACGCGATTGGTGAATCAATTGGTCGCTGACGCCGAAAAATTAATCGAAGCAGGCAATGAAAAAGAAGCCGGAAAAAAGTTTTTGATGGCTTTGCGAGGGGCCCCAAAAAATAAACGTTTGATGAAGGCGATGAAAGAAGAAGGCATTGCCGCGCTGATCCAAGGAACGGAAAACGAATATCTTCGCGATAAGAAAATGCATGAGATCGATGAAGAACTCTATTTTGCCATCGACGAAAAAAATCACTCCATCGATCTAACTGAAAAAGGCCGGAATACGCTTTCGCCTTCCAATCCGGAAACATTCGTGATCCCCGATCTTTCCGATGAAATTATTAAGATCGATACGAATTCAAGCCTGAGCGATCACGAGAAAATCATCAAAAAGGACGAGCTTGGAAAATTGTATTCCGAACGAAGCGACCGCATTCACAGTATGGAAAAATTACTGACGGCATACTCGCTCTATGAAAAAGACGTTGAATATGTTGTTCAGGACGGGCGCGTACAGATTGTGGACGAATTTACGGGCCGTATTCTGTCAGGCCGCCGGTACAGCGACGGTTTGCATCAGGCGATTGAAGCCAA
>JABWBZ010000240.1 GCA_013359335.1 bacterium | reverse complement strand
CATGCAGCATTTGTATGCGGGCGAACTCAAAGGTGAAAAAGCGTATCATGAATCGCTCGCCGCTTTGCGCCCAAAGATCAGGAACATGAAACCGGTAGCCGAACGGCGCGCTCTGACAATCAGCGAAAGTTACCTGGTGGCTCCCGATTATGTCGAAAGCGACGGCGACAATTACACCAAAGGCACGTGGATTTTACACACGCTTCGTTACCTGATCGGCGACGAAGCTTTTTTCAAGTCGCTGCGGCGGATGGCGTATCCCGATTCGAACATGGAAAAAATTACCAATGGAAAACAATGCCGTTTTGCCTCCACCGATGACTATCTTGCTACCGTGGAATCCATCACTGAAAAAAAATTAGATTGGTTTTTTGAAGTGTATTTCCGGCGCGCGCAACTTCCGAAACTTGTTTCAAAAACGGAAGGCCATAAACTATTGCTTCAATGGGAAACACCCGACCATCTCCCTTTTCCATTGCCGGTTACGGTTCAATTAGGTAAAGAAAAAAAACGTATCGACATGCGGGATGGAAAAGCTGAAGTGATTGTCCCCAAAAATATTCAACCTGTCATTGATCCGGATAAATGGTTGTTAATGGATTGACAGCCATTTAAAATAATTTATGCATAATCTTATTCTGCTCGCGCTGTGTTTTGCACTCGGCATCGCGCTCCGCCGATTTAAAAAATTGCCCGACAACGCCACATCGGTTCTATCGTCTTTCGTCATCCACATTTCATTGCCTGCACTCACGCTGCTGTACATTCATGATCTGCAATTAAATGCATCGTTACTCATTCCGTTATCGATGGCGTATCTTTTTTTCGGATTAGCTTCAATATTTTTTTATTTCATAGGAAGGTGGATGAAGTTACCTCCGAAAACGATTGGCTGTCTTATGCTCACCGGCGGTTTAGGCAATACCGCGTTTGTCGGCCTGCCGATGATCGAAAGTTTTTACGGTACGGATGCAGTCGTTATCGGGATCATTGCCGATCAGGCGGGATCGTTTATTGTTTTATCAACGTTCGGCATTATCACGGCGGCACGTTACAGCGCGAGTGGAATTTCCACAAAAGAAATTGTCAAACGAATAATCTTGTTTCCTCCGTTCATCGCCTTGCTCGTTGCCATTCTTCTGATGCCGATTCCATTTCCCGAATGGGCGACATTCGTCCTTACTCGTTTGGGTTCTACTCTGGCGCCGATGACGTTGTTGATCGTCGGACTGGAGTTGCGTTTGGATCATCTCAAAGGCAAAATTCCAATTTTGACCGTCGGACTTTTTTTTAAACTGATTCTTGCGCCGTTGACGCTTCTGGGGTTTTACGTATGGATTGCTGGAGGCAGCGGACAGATTTTACAAGTTACTATTTTCGAAGCGGCAATGCCGCCGATGATCATGGGCGCTATTCTCGCCATGCAATACGATCTGGATCGCGCGATGGCTACGCTGATGATCGGAATCGGAATTCCGGTATCATTCCTGACGCTCCCGATCTGGTGGTGGCTTTTGAGAGGATTTTGAAAATTGCTGGAAACCATTGCGTGAAATATAACCTTTGTTGAATCCGAGTTTTTTCAGCAGCCCAACGGAAGCTATATTGTCATGACGTGTAAAGGCATCAATCCGATTGAGCTGCAATCCATCAAATCCGTAGCGAATCATAGCATCGATCGCTTCAAACATCAGGCCTTGCCGCCGGAATTCCGGTTTCAGGATATAACCGATTTCCCCGACTTGACGCCAGAAACCTCGATAAAATCCGCACGTACCGATAATTCGGTTTGTTGCTTTCAAGGCAATCCCCCAATGTATCGTGTGTCCGAATCGCTGATCTTCGGCGATTCTCTCCAACATCATGCGCGCTTCTTTTTCCGACTGAGCCTGTAATCCGTCGTACACCGTTACCGGTAAAACTTCGGCGAGATCGGCTTCTTCAATGCCTCTTAAGATCAGGCGTTCCGTATCGATCTGTGGAGCATCACGAAAAACTGATTCAAACTCACTCATTTTTTAAATGTCAGAAGTAATTTCACATATTTACCCGGTTCGCCGTTCAATTGAATCGATGCCTGATACGGCGTAAGCGCTTCGACGACCTGATCGCTGATCGGAGGAAATTCAGTTTGCTCGGTAAATGCGGTGAAACCGAGCAGATATCCGGCGCCTCCGGCATTTAATGAAATCTGCATCGGCTGGGTCGCCAATTGTCCGATATAATTGATGGCATAATTGATCACTTTCACGAGCGGCTTATAATCCTCGACTTCCAGCCGGCAATCGAATTCCAGCGCCAAATTCGCATTCATGTCTTTTTTTTCTTTGATCATCATAATCAAGTCGCGCAGATCGATCATTTCCTTTTCCATAGAGGATTATCCTTTCTAAAGTTGATGAGAGTCAAACAGCAATAATCCAGTGTAATGAAATGCTTCCTGACAATCAAGCGTTCAACAGAAATTGCTTGCTAATTTTTTTTGAATCTTTTAACATGAAGCACTTTTACGATAAAACATTGTGCAGCAGTTCATGCAACATCCGATGACATTTCGACCACCCAAAGGCCATCCTGATCTGATCAGCCGCCTGTTCAAAGCACGCAACATCATGGATGACCGCTTCGACCAACCGCTTACAATCGAACGCCTCTCTGAAGAAGCCTATTTCTCGCAGTATCATTTTTTAAGGCAATTCCGCAAGACGTTCAATGAAACACCTCATCAATACCTCACCCGGCGACGCCTTGAACATGCCAAATACCTTTTGTCACACAGTTCGATGTCGGTGACGGAAATTTGTTATGAAGTAGGCTTTGAAAGCCTGGGTTCATTCAGCTCACTCTTTCAAAAATTTTCGGGCTTCCCGCCTTCGTCTTACCGTGTTCGCTCCTATCACTTTTTCGAAGACGTTTCAGCCGCGCCAATACTGGTGATTCCGTCGTGTTTTTTAGGCCTGCATAACCCTCTTTCGAAATAGAGCAATTTTCAAGAAGCTTCACTCAGCCTTGGCACGTATATTCTATCCAACATTCACATTTAATCAGGAGACATCATGATCAAAAAACTTTCACACACTACTTTTTTTGTAAAAGATCAGCAAGCCGCGTACGATTTTTACACAAAAAAGCTTGGCTTCGAAGTTCGAACGGACGCCACGATGGACAATGGGTTTCGTTGGTTGACGGTCGGTCCCAAAGGTCAGCCGGATTTCGAAATCGTTTTGATGGAGCCAAAGGAAGGCCCGGTATTCGACAAAGCCACGGCGGAAAAAATCAGGGAATTATTGGATAAAGGTGCGTTCGGCGCGGGTGTTTTTGAAACGGATGATTGTCACAAAACATACGAGGAATTGAAAAACAAAGGGGTGGAATTTACATCGCCACCGACCGAACGGTTTTACGGTATCGAAGCGCTGTTTAAAGACGGCTTGGGCAATTGGTTCAGCATGTCGCAACATAAATAAATGAACTGATCATGTCAGTTCGAGTCCTGAGCAGAGTCGAGGAACTGACATATCCAATCACTTCCCATTAAAATACTTCGCTTCGGGATGGCAAACGACAATCGCGCTGGTAGACTGTTCACAGGACAAAATAGCTGTTGGTGGCATAAACGCTTGGTAATTTAAAATTGGGTTTTTGAATTACTCGCTTCTCAGGCGATAAACAAGAAGTTTATCCACTCGGTTTTTATCCATATCAACAATTTCAAAGACAAATCCATGAAGAGAAATTCTGTCACCTGCTTTAGGAATTCTTTTCAAGTGATACAATACAAGTCCGGCTACGGTACTATAATGTTTTTGCAAAACAGTTTTCGGCAATTCAATGTGTTTCCTTAAGTCTTCAATCGCCACTCCTCCGTCAACCAGAATTGAACCGTCTGGACGTTGCACGATCGATCGTTCAGTTACTTCTTCACCGGGTAATGCCCCAAAGACGGCCTGCACTAAATCGTGCAGTGTTATAATGCCTTCAACATCACCAAACTCATCAACAACAATTCCGATATATACTTTCTGAGTTTGGAATTTCTCCAAAATGGCCAGAGCCGACGTATTTTCAGATAAAAATAAAGGTTCAATTAAAAGCGCTCGCCAGTCTACAATTGGAGATGATTCACGATTCTTAAAATAATCCCTTACGTAAAGAATACCAACGACCTTGTCCAATGATCCATCACAAACCAGGAATTTCGTCACTTCGGATTCCATGATCTTCCGGTGAATCGCTTCCAAAGGATCTTGGAAATCGATCCACTGAATTTCCGGACGAGGGATCATAAGTGAACGGGCACTGCGATCTCCGAATTGCAACGCACTGGTCATCATCTCAGATTCCTGCTGGGCTATAATGCCGTGCTGGGAACCGAGTTTGATCATAAGTCTCAATTCATCCTCGGTTACTGGAGGTATTTCATCATGTCGTAATCCGAAGATACGTTGAAAAATTTTCGTTGAAAAACTTAGAAACTGAATAACCGGGCGAAAAACAATCAAGAGCGTCTTCATCATAGGCACTAATGCCATTGAAAAACGCTCAGGATTTTTTAAGGCAATGGATTTTGGAATTAGCTCGCCGATAATCAACGAAAGATAAGTAATGGCGATTACAACTATGACAAAAGAAATTTCGAATGCATACGATGTGAGCAGTTCGAAAGAGGCAAAAAAAGGCATGATATCTTCGGAAATTTCAGCGCCGCCGTAGGCGCCTGCAACAATTCCGACCAGCGTAATTCCTATTTGAATCGCTGATAAGAACGATTCCGGATCTTTAAGCAATTTTAAAACATCCGCCGCTCTTTTGTTGCCTTGATTGGCATTATTTTCCAGGCGTGTTTTTCGTGTGGCAATAAAGGCTGTTTCCGTCAACGCTAGAACACCGTTGAGTAATACCAA
The DNA here is from genome assembly GCA_013359335.1 of bacterium. Classification (GTDB taxonomy): domain Bacteria; phylum CLD3; class CLD3; order SB21; family SB21; genus JABWBZ01. The sequence continues at coordinate 435 of JABWBZ010000240.1, read as the reverse complement.
TATGAGAATGACGATCAGTTCCATTACACACAGAATCACTTCACATTAAAATACTTTGCTTCGGGATGATGAACGACAATCGCACTGGTAGACTGTTCAGGAACGAGATGAAATTCTTCGGTCAACGAAACGCCGATACGTTCGGGTTGAAGCAATTGAAATAATTTAGTCTGATCTTCCAGGTTAGGACACGCAGGATAACCGAAACTATAACGCGAACCGCGATAGCTTTGTTGAAATATTTTCTTAACATCCTGCGCGTCGTTGTTTTGGATACCCATTTCGGCGCGCATGTGCCGGTGCCAATATTCCGCCAACGCTTCAGCCGTCTCCACGCTCAGGCCGTGAAAATATAAATAATCGGAATAATTATTCGACTCAAAAAGCCGCGCTGAATAGTCCGACGCTTGTTGGCCGACGGTCACCAATAAACAT
>JABWBZ010000239.1 GCA_013359335.1 bacterium | reverse complement strand
CCCCATTTCATAAACGCACGGATGGCCGTCGGCGCCGTATAAAACACATTTACTTTATATCGATCAATAATGGACCAAAAACGATCCGGTTCAGGGTAATTCGGCGCGCCTTCATACATTACAGTTGTAGCACCATTCGCAAGCGGTCCATAAACGATATAACTGTGCCCCGTTACCCATCCGATATCGGCCGTGCACCAGTATGTATCGTCTTCCTTGAGGTCAAAAACCCATTTTGAAGTGATATAAGTCCCCGTCAAATAACCTCCCGTTGTATGAAGTATTCCTTTAGGTTTGCCGGTTGAACCACTGGTATATAGAATAAATAGCGGATGTTCAGAATCTAATTTTTCAGGTTCGTTTTTTTCACTCACTCCGGCCATACGTTCATGCCACCAGTGATCGCGCCCGCCGTGCATGACGATATTATCTCCGATCCTGCGATATACCACAACATTTTCGACCGTCGGGCAGGCGTTGTTTTCAAGTGCGGTATCAACATTGGCTTTCAGAGGAATCACCATTCCCCGTCGATAACTTCCATCCGCCGTGACGATCAATTTTGCTTTGGAATCATTGACCCGATCTCGAATAGCATCCGAACTGAAACCGCCGAAAATTACGCTATGAGTTGCACCGATACGGGCACATCCCAGCATTGCCACGACCAATTCAGGCACCATGGGCATGTACAACACGACCCGGTCCCCTTTTTCAATTCCAAAACTTTTCAGAACGTTGGCAAATTTACAAACTCGCCGGTGGAGATCCTGATACGTCAAAATACGTGTTTCGCCGAATTTCCCGTCCACGGCCGGTTCGCCTTCCCAGATAAGGGCGGCTTTATTTTTGCGCCATGAATGCAAATGCCGGTCAACGCAATTGTATGCAATATTGATCTGCCCGCCAACAAACCATTTGGCAAACGGTTCTTTCCAGTTCAGGACTTTTTTCCAAGGTTTAAACCAATGCAATTCTTTGGCAATTTTTGACCAGAATTTCTCAGGGTTTTTGATCGATTCTTTATAAATTTTTTGATACTCGCTCATCGATCCGATATGAGCGGATTTACTGAATTGGTTCGATGGTTTGAATTCGCGGTTTTCCTTGAGAACCGATTCGATATTTTGCGTTTTGGATTTTTTGGATGGCTTAGGCATAAAATAACTCCTGTAAAGATGGGATAGAACGATTGGAAACAGACTGGCTAAAAAATGAAGTTATAAAAATCTATGCGATGGGGCTACGAATTGCAATGGGAAATTTAAAAGAGACTTTAAACCACCAAGACACTACGACCCAAGTTTATATTATTTAGTTCTCACTGAAAAAGTCTTAAAGACGATTCCTGTCTACTCTGAACTCGTTTCAGAGTCTGTAAAATCAATAACCTGAAAAATACGAACAGACTCTGAATCAAGTTCAGAGTGACTTTTTAAGTGAGAACTATTGAATACTGACTTTTGCAGCCTGGTGGCAAAAAAAACTACCAAAGGGAAATCTGTCGTAGGTGGTTTCGCAAGTGATCTGTCATAGCCGGCCTGTTACGCAACCGATTTCATTGACTCAGTCCCTTTTTTAAATTCCAGTCGGCCGTTATGAAAATCAACCAGGATAGAATCGTTTTTGACAAATTTTCCTTCGAGAATCATTGACGACAAGCGGTTGATTATCTCTTTTTGCATAAGCCTTTTCAATGGCCGCGCGCCAAAAACCGGATCGAATCCGTTTTCAGCCAGAAAAACCTCAGCCTTATCGCTCAAGCTGATTTCCATGTCTTGGCGTTTGAGCAATTGCCGCACATGCCGGAATTGAATCCTTACGATCTGTTGAATATGATGTTTGGTCAGCGGATGAAATACAATGATATCGTCAATACGATTGAGAAATTCCGGGCGCATTTTCTGGCGAAGCAGTTTCAACACTTGTTCTTTCATTTCATCATAAATAATATCGCGATTTGTATAGGTCACGCGCTGCATTTGCTCCATGATAAACTGTGCGCCGAGATTGGACGTCATGATGATAATTGTGTTTTTAAAATTCACCGTATGGCCTTTATTATCCGTCAGCCGTCCATCATCAAGCACTTGCAACAAGACATTGAACACTTCAGGGTGCGCTTTTTCGATCTCGTCCAGCAATATCACCGCGTAAGGACGGCGACGTATCGCTTCGGTCAATTGTCCGCCCTCATCGTATCCTACGTATCCCGGAGGCGCTCCGATCAGCCTTGAAACCGAGTGCGGTTCCATATACTCCGACATATCGATACGCACCATGGCGTTTTCATCATCAAACAGAAATTCCGCCAACGCTTTGGCCAACTCGGTTTTTCCGACTCCGGTCGAACCTAAAAATATAAACGAACCGGTCGGCCGTTTTTCATCTGACAAACCTGCGCGTGAACGCAGGATTGCCTCCGAAATCAATTGAATCGCATCATCTTGTCCGACGACGCGTTCTTTGAGCCGATCCGCAATTTTCAGAATTTTTTCTTTTTCACTTTCCAGCATTTTAGTCACAGGTACGCCGGTCCATTTAGCGACAATTTCGGCAATATCTTCTTCGCTGACTTCTTCCTTAAGCATCCGCGTATGTTTTTGCGCTTCATCTAGCTTTTTGCGCTCGGCTTCCAATTTTTTTGTCAATTCATTCATGCGTCCGTATTTCAATTCTGCAGCTCGGCTCAGATTGCCGTCGCGTTCGGCCTGCTCGACCATAGCTTTAGTCTGCTCAATTTCTTCTTTTTGTTTCCTGATCGATTCGATGATACGTTTCTCCATTTCCCAATGAGCGCGCAAGCCCGTGCGTTGTTCCTTTAAGTCGGCCAGTTCTTTGTTTAACTCTGCCAGACGTTTTTTAGAAGCTTCATCGCTTTCTTTTTTGAGCGCCAGTTGCTCGATCTCAAGTTGTTTGATTTTACGTTCAACTTCGTCCAGTTCTTCTGGCATTGAATTGATTTCAATGCGCAATTTCGAAGCCGCTTCGTCGACGAGATCGATCGCTTTATCCGGAAGAAAACGATCGGCGATATACCGATGTGATAACACGGCGGCTGCCACAATGGCGCTATCCTGAATGCGTACGCCGTGATGAACTTCGTACTTCTCTTTGAGCCCGCGTAAAATCGAAATCGTGTCTTCGACTGAAGGTTCCTCGACTAAAACGGGTTGAAACCGCCTTTCAAGCGCCGGATCTTTTTCAATATGTTTTCGGTACTCATCCAAGGTCGTCGCCCCGATCGCACGAAGTTCGCCGCGTGCGAGCGCCGGTTTAAGCATGTTTGCGGCGTCGACGGCGCCTTCCGCCGCACCCGCGCCAACCAAAGTGTGTAATTCATCGATAAACAAAATAATCTCACCATCCGATTCCGTCACTTCCCGCAACACGGCTTTCAGTCGATCTTCGAATTCACCGCGAAATTTGGCCCCGGCGATCAACGCGCCCATATCCAGCGCAATAATTTTTTTAGTTTTGAGATTTTCAGGAACATCACCATCGATAATGCGGTGCGCGATACCTTCCGCTATGGCCGTTTTACCGACGCCCGGTTCGCCGATCAAAACCGGATTATTTTTTGTACGACGCGAAAGGACTTGCAGAACGCGGCGAATTTCTTCATCACGGCCGATTACCGGATCGAGTTTGTTTTGACGGGCCAATTCATTAAGATTACGGCCGTACTTGCTCAATGCTTGATACTTCCCTTCCGGATTTTGATCCGTTACGCGCTGTGAACCACGCACGTCTTTGAGAGCACGGTAAATCGTGTCGCGGTTGACGCCCATGCTACGTAAGGTTTTTCCGAGTTCGGATGTTTCTTCGGCGATGGCGATAAAAATATGTTCTGTACTGACGTATTCGTCTTTGAGTTTGGAGGCTTCCTTGGCCGCTTCGTTGAGTAATTTGCCGAGCCTTGCGGACAGGTATACTTGACCTGTATCTCCCGAAACTTTTGGCAACTTATCGATCATCTTTTGGCTCAGTGATGCCACTAGTTCTACGGCAACACCCAGCTTTTTCAGCAAAACCGGCATAGTCCCGTCCGCATCATCCAGCAAAGCCTTTATCAGATGCTCGACTTCAATTTGAGTCTGGCCGTATTCGCCGGCCAGTTGCTGAGCTTTCGCAAGCGCCTCCTGCGATTTGACAGTTAATTTATCAATGTTCATAGATAACTCGCTCTTAAAATTTTTCCGTGTGTTTCGCCGGCATTAAAAAAATGCGGGAATTCAAAAGTTTTTGCCGATTGAATTCCCGCTACCTATTCCATTCAAGGATTTTAGAACTTCACATCAATTTCTTTGGCTTTGGCTTCTTCGGCTTTCGGCAAGGAGATTGTCAATACGCCGTCTTTGTAATTTGCATCAATTTTGTCGGCTTTGACCATTGATGGCAACCGGAAGGAGCGTGAAAAACTGCCATAACTTCTTTCGACACGATGATAATTCCGCTCTTTCGATTCGGTTTCTTGTTTTTTCTCACCCTGAATGGTCAGCACATTTTCCTGTAAAGTGATTTTCACATCATTCTTGTTGATGCCCGGTAATTCGACTTTTACAGTGAATTCTTCTTTGCTTTCCGAAATATCGACCGAAGGAAACCAACTGCCGAAATTGGATAATTCAGAATCGTCATTCCATAAATTCGACAGCATTTTGCTCATTTCTTTTTGAGCGCTGAAGATATCGCCCAAAATATCTCTTTCCCGCGGTGCAAATTTAACGATGGACATAATAACCTCCTTGTTTGGTTTGGTTAATTAAATTGTATGGTAATCTCTTTGGGTTTGGCCGCCTCAAGTTTTGCAAGCTTCACTTGCAAAATTCCGTCCTGCCATTTCGCCTCAATCGATTCGGTATTGACGGTCGAAGACAATTTGAAAAATCGGCGATAATTGCGTTTGAAAATCTCCGATAAAACCAATTCGCCTTCGGCATCGTGACGGCTAATGCCTTCGATCACGAGATGGTGATTTTCCATATACACTTTCAAACCGTCTTTCGTGACGCCCGGCATTTCAAGCAACACGGTGAAGTGATCTTTCGTTTCATAAATATCAGCCCGAGGCGCTACTACCATAAACTGATTTTCTTTTTTTGCCAATTCACGGTTGTTTGTTTTGACTTCATCATAAACTTTGGTTTGCATTGTTAACTCCTATTTTTTCTGATAGTTTTGTTTTCATTTGTTCACTTATCATTTCTACAAGCCGTGTGCCAAAATTTCTATTTTTGATTTTTATGAATTTAATCTTAGTGACTTTTCAGATGTACAGTGAATTTTTTGACATTTTGGCATTTAAGCGAAATTATTTATGAAAAAATTGCATAAAAATAC
>JABWBZ010000013.1 GCA_013359335.1 bacterium | reverse complement strand
CTCATGATCACGGGAAAAATTACATTCACAATAGCCGCTGCCAAGTAAGCGTACGGCAAATATTTTTTATTTTGTGCAACCATATCGGCGGCAACAACCAGCAATATGGCGCTTCCAAAATACGTCAGCCACGTTTGATTATGATTCCGTGTCTTAAAAAACACAATGACATAAACAATTCCCGCGCATAAATAAATCCAGCCGAACGGATTGGCATGTACGACAGCGTCGAAACCGGCTAACAACAGCGGGACAGCGCTGAAAATCAAGCTCAAGGCCGACGTTTTTTGAGCATTCATAAAAAAAATTTGTTTAAATAAATCGAAAAAAATACTGATACCGAAGCGACAGCTTAGTCGAAAGCGCCGTGACGCCGGAGTAATCCGGCAATTTCGGGATGATTTTTTTCAAGCGCCAATTTAATCGCCGATTTTCCATCATCGGTGCGTGTGTTGACGTCGGCGCCGTTTTGAATCAGTAATTCGATCATGTCGGATTGGCCGTTGGCGGCAGCGCTGTGCAGCGGCGTATATCCTCCGTGCTGGCGGGCATTCACATCGGCGCCATTTTCGATCAGCATCGCAACGATGGAGAGGTGTCGCGCGGCCGCGGCGGAATGAATTGGCTGAACCTGCATCGGATTGCGCGAAGCCGCATTTGGATTGGCCCCGTGATCGAGCAGCCACCGGACAATTTCTTTATGGCCAAAATAAGCCGCCAGATGCAGCGCCGTAAACCCATCGTGCGAGAATGCATGAACAGCGCCGGAATTGGTTTCGGCATGCGCGCGAACGCTCTCGATTTTTCCAATCGCCGCTGCTTCGAAAACGGATAATTGAGGATTGAAACTGAGGAGAAAGTCTAAAATCTCCCGCCGTCCGTAATAGGCAGCGAGCAAGTACGTCGATTCGCCGGTCGGTGTTTTGGCATCGATCAGCGACGGATTACCCACGACCAACGTTTTGATCGTTTCGAGCTGACCGGCTTTCAACGCTTCGATCATTTCATGCGCAGCATCCATGCGCCGTTCTCCGAAAAATTTATATCAGCTCTTAAGCGTCGCTTGTAGAATCAGTTTGGTACCCGCCAGAGCTTTCGAAACGGGGCAATTGGTTTTGGCCTCTTCGGCAATTTTCTGGAATGTCGCCGCGTCGATTTTCGGCACCCAGCCTTCGCAGGTAATTTCGATTTTAGTAATGCTGAAGCCGTCGCCGATTTTTTCGATAAATACTTTGTCTTCGGCTTTCACGGCCGTGGGCGGAAATCCGGCGCTGGCCAGCGCATGCGAAAAAGCCATCGCAAAACAGGCAGAATGCGCGGCGCCGATTAATTCCTCCGGATTGGTGCCGGTGCCTTCTTCAAAACGCGAGCTAAACGAATACGGACTAAAAAGGGTTCCGCTCTCGGTAGTCACATTGCCGTGACCGCTTTTGAGATCCCCTTTCCATTCGGCTTGAGCTTTACGGACGGGCATATCAAACTCCTTTGGTATGGTATCGGATTAAAATACTGAGGGGCCGGTGGAAACTTAAAAAGAAAAAATTAAAAAGCAAAGGAGGGAAAAGAAGGAAATAAGGATTCCCCAAAAAACAAGGCTTCATTAAGAGTGGTGAGACTTAACCGAAAGAATATTATACAATCCATGGTTTTGCATGCACCGGAGCTTTAATTTAATCGTTCTAAATTCGCGGCGCATAGTCGCGCGTAATGTGGTTAAGAGCGTCGTGTCGTTCTTTATCGCGGGCAAAACGGATCATCATCACCGTGCTTATTATCATCAGCCCGAAACCTACCAAAAACGTATTACCAATTCCCACTCCACCAATGAGCATGGCGCCGACAAACGGGGCAATAATGCCGCGCAGTCCGGTCAGCATGGTGTGAATTCCCATGTAAATGCCCACCTGATTTTTAGGGGCAAATTCCATCACGCACAATTGCCAGCTCAATTGCGCGCCGCTCATGGAAATGCCCTGTAAAACGCTTGCGAGATAAATCAATTTCAAATCGGTCGCAAAATAAAACAGCAATAGATTAATCGTTGGTAAAATATTCAGCAAGAAGCGGATTTTAATCACGCCATATTGGTCAATTTGCCTTCCCCAAAATGCAAACGTGAGCAACATCACCGCCTGCGGGATTACCGTTACAGCCAGAATCGCTTCTTCATAATTAGCGTTGATACCGTACTGTGCGTCGGTCACGTAAATCGTTTTGACCGGGTCGATCATGATAGCGGCAAATCCGAAAATCGCCCAATACGCCATGAAAAACGCAAACGGTTTGTCCTGCTTCATCACGCGGCGGAATTGCACAAGCGGATGTTCAGGAGTCGCGTGGCCATTGACGGGTGCATCCTGCAATTTGATTTTTCGAAATTCCCTCACGCCCCATATTCCGACCAGTCCGATAATCGGATAAACGTAAACATAATTATGTCCGTCGATATCGAGCATCAATCCGAAAACATAGGAAGCGGCTACAAAAGCGAGATTAAAAATCGTACGAACAACGCCCATAATTTTTCCACGGCTATCATCGGGATAATGGCTGCGATAAATGCTTGTCAGAATTGGGGTATTAAGCGAATGAATGGCGTACGCGGCGCACAGGATCAGCGTGAACAACAACGACGAAGGAAACAATACCGAAACTAACGCGGTTAATATAAACAACACCCGCGCCGTCATGTCCGGATAATAAACGTAATCCATTTTATTGGAGCGTTCGGCGTGCGAGGCGAAGAAAATGCTAAAAAGAAGCCCGATATTGACGGCGCTATAGAGGAGCGCAACTTCGAAGTTAGACGCTTCGAAAGTTTTTTTGACAATCACGGCGGCTACATTCGCCGATCCGGCCAACATGAAACCTTTCGAAAGGCCGTAGCGCATATCATACCGGAAAGTCTCACGGGCAGCGGGTGGAATCCGGTAGTGATCGATAATTTTTTTCAGATAACGTTTAATGGCAGTCCATCACGGCTATTCACGATAACCGATACTTTTCGTTCGTTCGATAATTTCAATGTTCTGTTCCGTATCGATCTTGATCAATTCGAATCGAACCGATACAGGATGTTTTAATTGAGGGTCGTCCCAGATATTATTTAACAAGTACGAATAAATGCCCGAACTTGAATCCGACTTGACGGCATACCAATTTTCATACAACGAATCCGGCAAGGTGTAATCGTTTTGAAGATTTCTAAACTGAGCGCGAATAAAATAATTGGATGGAGTAAAATCTTCATCATCAACATCCCATACAAAACCTGCGCGCAGCGTATCCGAAGCATCAATGCGCGTATTGGCTGCCGGAACAAAATCATACAAAACCAGCCGTGGTGAACCTCCATCAGAGTCACTGCAACTCAGGATCATCAGCGTCAGGGTCATTACAAAGATTGTTTTCATAATTTTCCTACCATTTTTTCAATAAAAAATTGATGCAAACGTATGTCGTCAGTTAATTCCGGGTGAAAAGTTGCAACTAAAACTTGATTTTCCCGGGCTGCAATCGGAGCGTCTTCGTAAGCCGCCAAAATTTCAACGGAGGACCCGGTCTGAATAATTTTCGGCGCGCGAATGAATACGGCGTGCATAAGCTCCGGCCCAAGCGACGTCGCCACATCGCATTCGAAGCTATTGACCTGGCGGCCGTAACCGTTGCGCTCGACGGTAATATCGATCAAACCGAAACGAAACTGCTCACTGTTCCTGATGTTTTTCGCGGCGAGAATCGATCCGGCGCACGTGCCGAAAATCGGTTTTCCTTTCTTGTGAAACTCACGGATCGGTTCGATCAAATCAAACGCACGCATAAGTTTAATCAGCGTCGTACTTTCACCACCGGGAATAATCAGTCCGTCAACGCTGTCTAGTTGCCCGCTCGTACGGATCTGCACCGACTCAACCGATAGTTTTGCCAGCATTTTCTGATGCGCTTCAAAATCCCCCTGCAGCGCCAATACACCTATTTTTTTCATAATTGCCGCAAAAAAGCACAAAACTATATAGTTTTGTGTGCATCCTTTTGAGTGAGAATAAATTTTTTTATTTGCAATTTCGGTGAACCGAAATTAATTAGCAATCCATGTTCCATTCGCGCCGATCTTAAATAACCAAGCAATTGCGCTACATGTTCATTGATTAAAGTAGAGCAAGCTTTGATTTCAACGATCAGTTTTCCGGCAATCAACATATCGGCAAAATAATCGCCCAGCAGAACTCCATCTTCATCGTAAACCGGCAACGGATATTGCTGATGAATTTGTAATCCTTGTTTCTTTAATCGATGAGCTAATGCATTCTCGTATACTTTTTCCAAATGGCCGCTTTTATGATAGCAATGAATTTGAAAACTCGTTTCTCTGACGATGTCACACAATCCGTTGATATTCATTTCATTCATAATTTTTATTTTCCGGCGTGGGTTCTCTTCGGTCATTTACAAGTTTTTTTGCGCTTTTTTGTGGCTATTGTATTACCAGCCGCGGTTGGCCAAAAGTTCGCTGGCATTCAACGTATCGAGATTGATGCCGACCATCGCTTCGCCAAGGCCTTTGGAAATGTCAGCCAGAACTTGCGCGTCGCGGAAATGAGTCGCCGCTTTTACGATCGCTTCGGCGCGTTTCGCCGGGTTGCCGGATTTGAAAATACCCGAACCAACGAACACCGCTTCCGCGCCGAGTTGCATGACCAAAGCCGCATCCGCAGGCGTCGCAATACCGCCTGCTGAAAAATTAGGGACGGGTAATTTCCCGTGCTGCGCAACCCAGCGAACGAGTTCGTACGGCGCGCCGAGCGTTTTCGCTTCAGTCATCAGTTCATCCTCGCCCATCACGGTCAGTTTTTTAATGTGGCCGACAATCGTACGCATGTGACGCACGGCTTCAACGACGTTGCCCGTGCCGGCTTCTCCTTTGGTGCGAATCATCGCCGCACCTTCGCCGATACGGCGCAAAGCTTCGCCCAGATTAGTCGCACCGCAAACGAACGGAACTTTAAAATCTTGTTTATAAATATGATTCGTTTCATCCGCCGGCGTCAGCACTTCACTCTCGTCGATAAAATCGACGCCGAGCGCTTCGAGAATTTGCGCTTCGACGAAGTGGCCGATACGCGCTTTCGCCATAACCGGAATCGTCACCGCGTCCATGATGCCGAGAATCATTTCCGGATCGCTCATGCGTGCGACGCCGCCGTCCCGGCGAATATCCGCCGGCACACGTTCCAGCGCCATGACCGCACAGGCGCCGGCGTCTTCGGCAATTTTGGCCTGTTCGGCATTCACCACGTCCATGATGACGCCGCCCTTGAGCATTTCAGCCAAACCAACTTTGACTTTATACGTTCCTTTCAGAACGGCATCTTCCTGGCCGTTGCTGCCGGAGACCGCTGGTTTTTGATTTTTTGCAGCCATGATATTTTTCCTTTCCTTGCTATATCAAATTATAATGAATTTTTATAATGAACTTTTCAAAAAGCGTGCGAATTTATAATACCCGAATCGAGTAATCAAATTATATTTTCTTAAATTTTTGCTTCATTGACGACGTCGGCCACTTCAGCCGGTTCGGCGGTAACGGCTATTTTTCGCCTAAACATCAACTGCGTTTTTAAAATATTAACGAGATAAACGCCCGCCAGAATCAAAACACCGCCGGCAATTACATTGATTCCCATCTCCTCGCCGCGCATCGCCCAGCCCAATACCACGGCGGCAATCGGCGTCGTCAGCGGAATCACCGACGCTTCGATCACGGAAACTTTTTTGATCACCCACATATACAATACGAATGCAATCGCTGAACCGAACAATCCGAGATACAAAATCGATAACGCGCCGTTCATCGTCAGATTGAATTTTCCGATATCTTCCGAAACCAATCCCATCCCACACAACACTGCAGCCGACACCATCATTTGCGTAAACGTATTCGTGATGGAATGAATATTATTGGCGTGAAGTTTCGCGTATACGCTGATGAACGCGCCGCAAATCGACGCGGCAATAATCGCCAGTCCTCCTAAAATCGAATTATCCGACAGCGACATATCTTTTATAAAAATTAAAACCACGCCGATGAAACTCACCACGATTCCAATAATCTGGACCGGTTCGATGGCGTGTTCATCCGCCATAAAATAATTGAGGATCACCACAAAAAACGGCATGGTCGCAAATAAAATCGCGCCAAGCCCGCCGCTGATATACTGTTCGCCCCAAAATACAAATACATAATCGCCCGCCTGGGCAAGACCGAGAATCAACATGATCTTCCACGATTCCCAATCCTTCGGAAAAGTAACTTTCCACGCTTTCATCATCAGCCAGACTAAAAGCGTTGCGATGATAAATCGCGAACCGCCGAATAAAAAGGGCGGCAAATCTTCTAATCCGAATTTGATGGCAATCCACGTCGAGCCCCAAATGAAAGACAAGATGATAATCACCAGCGTCGGCATATAACTTTTTTTTATCATATTACGATTCCTTGATTCTTTCGATCGTGTCGCCGGCTTTGACGGATCCTTCTTTCAGTATTTCGGCATAAAAACCGGACACGCCCCATTTTTCAGAACGCCAATCATGCTCGTGAGCAGCTTTATCAAAAATCGCTTCATTGATGGACGATCCGTACACCAAAATCGTCCGGCACGGCGCGCGGCGTTTGGTAATTCTGAATTCGAGCGCTTCACCGGCCTTGAACACGTCGCCGTAACGAATGGTTTTGTAATCGAGGCCTTCGGTGGTAAAATTTTCGCCCAGCGCACCGGGAAATACCGGAAATCCTGACGTTTTAAGTGCGTCGATATTTTCCTGTGCAATCATTAAAATAACTTGTTGCGCTCCGCCGTGCACGTCTTTATGGCGCCAGTCATCGCCATCGACGCGCTCGAAACTGACAAACGCCGATCCAACCGGCATTTTCGGTACGCCGCCCTTCGAAATATTGATTTGCAAAATTCTACCGCGCATCATTCGTGAACTTTCAGAAATTTTTTCAGGCGAATCGCCAGATCGGCGATCTCCGCATTCGGTTCGATCCCGACACTGACGTGTCCATCCTTGATCCTCGACATGTATTCAAAAAAATGACCGTACCGCACCAGAATATATTCACATCCGCCGCAATCGATATTGCCGCGCTGCGTAGCCAGCGTAAGTAATGCCGGATTGACGATCAACTCTTCATATTTATCCGACTCGGACGAACTCGTATTTTGTAAATTCTGCTTACTCGAAGAAATCAGTACGCCGTCTTTATAAATCGCTACGTACCGGATTTTTTCCGATAATTCGAAAATTTGATTTTTAAATGATTCCATATTTTTTCCCTACAAATACGAGTTAACTAAAAGCTATCTCAAAAACACGAAATTTCTTTTAGATACCGAAACTACTCCGAACCAAGTTCGGAGTGACTGGGAGAGATGCTAAATCACCGGCGCAATATTTTCACTGACGGGAATCGTATTCGATTGCACGGCCAGGGCATGTTTCAAATGTTCGCCGAGTATCCGGATACCTTCTTCGATTTTGGCCGGTTCGTACGAGACAAAACCAAGCCGCATGCCGTTGTCTTCATCCGCGTGTGCCGAAAAAAATCTTTTCGGCGTAAACAGCACACCGCGCTGGCGCGTTTCCATAAGTAATTCGTACGCGTTCAATTCCGGCGGCAATTCCGCCCATTCAAAAAGCCCGCCGCACGCGCGTTCATAAAACACTTCTTCCGGAAAATAATTTCGCGACGCTTCGTACATCGCATCACGCCGTTCCTTCAAAATTTTTAATTTTTTCTTTAAATATTTATCGAAGTACCCGCGCTCGCAAAATTCAAGGATCGCGCCCTGTATCAAATAATTATTCTGCCAATCGGTAATGCGTTTAGCATAACACAGTTTATTGAAAAAACCTTTGTTCGGCGCGACGACCCAGCCGAGACGAATACCATGAAAGAGAATTTTCGAAAAACTGCCAAGCACGATTACTTGTCCTGTCTTGTCCAACGCCGCCAGCGGCAGCACTTCCTCGCCGTCGAGACGCAGTTCATTGGCATATTGATCTTCGATGATCGGAATTTGATAACGCCTCGCCAATTCCAGCAATTGTTTGCGCCGTTCGAGCGGCATGACCGTTCCGGTCGGATTCTGAAACGTCGGAATCGTGTAAATCATCTTGATTTTCTGCCGCTCAAGAATCGTTTCAAGCAAATCGATACGCATGCCGTCCCGGTCGGTGGGAATGCCGATCACATTCACGCCGAGCGAGCGAAAAATTCGCAGCGAACCGCGATAGGTCAATTCTTCCGTAATCACCGTATCGCCTGGATTGAGCAGCAATCGGCTGATCAAATCGATGCCTTGCTGAATGCCGCTGACAATAACAATATCGTCGCTATGAACCGTCATTCCCCGACGGACGAAAAATTTCGGTAAATATTCCAAAAACGGACGAAACCCCTGCGTGTCGCCCATTTCAAGCAAATCGACGCCGTATTTCTGAATCGTGTGATACGTGCAGTTCTGAAATTCGCGTAATGGAAAAATATGTTTGTCCGGCACTACCGATGAGAAAGCGATCACGTCTTTGGGTTTTTGGCACGTGCGCACAACGTTCTCAATCGCGGTCATCGTGATGTCTTCCGGGTTGATCCAATTATCGGAATATAATCCGTCGTACGCGAATTGAGCGCTCGCCGTCAGCGTTGAAAAAGTTTCCCGATGCGCCTCGGGTCTAATGTATTTGTTGACAAACGTACCGCGACCGATTTCCGAAAACACCAATCCTTTCACTTCCAGTTCCCGATACGCCTGAACGACCGTGTTGCGGTGAACGTTCAGTTGATCCGATAATTCGCGCGTCGCCGGCAATCGTTCCAGCGGCTTGAGTATTCCCTGATGAATCAAGTGCGTTAAACGTGATTCAATCTGAATATACAGCGGAATACCGTTGTCTTTGTTAAGTTCGAAAAACATAACTGCTCCTTCGACGAAGCTTGGACGTTAATCTACAATAAATAATTTTGCGCCTTTTTCCGTGTACGAACGGTGCGGAAATAAATCGTCGGCGACCTGATAACTCATACCGGGCTGTAATGTAAATTTTCTGCCGTCGTCAAGTTCCGTCGTCAACTCGCCTTCCATGACCAACAGCACGTGACCTTTTTTGCACCAATGATTGGCGTGATAACCCGGCGTGTACTCGACCATGCGCACGCGGATATTGCCTTCCTGGAAAGTTCTCCAAAAAGCTTTGCCGGAGTCGCCGGCATGTTCGGTTATGTCAACCGTTTTCCAATCGACGACCTGAAAAGGAACCGTTTCAATTTTCATAATTCTAATTCCATTTTAATATCGGCTCGTTTGAATTCCATGTGATCGAGAGGAATTTCTCTGAAGCCTAATTTTCGATACAATTGCACGGCGCTAGCGGAGCCTTTGGTATTCGAATACAATTCAATTTTTTTCGCGCCCAATTGTTTGGCTTTATCGATAATAGCTCTTCCTAATTCATAACCAATTTTCAAACCACGATAACGTTCATCGACTGCCATCTTGATCATTTCAACGACAGCGGCATCCATCCGGATCAACGCACACGTACCCACGATTTTGTTGTCGTATTGCGCAAGAATAATACATCCGCCGTCTTTTAAAATCGCTTCTTCCGGATGATCCAATTGATAAAAGTCAATCGGCTCCATTTCGAAACTTTTTTCGATCCATGACACGTTCAGCGCTTTGAAAGCGGGCTGATATTCCGGCGAATAATCGATGATGACAATTTTATTTTCCATGCGTTTTTAAATGTCGATAAAACCTTCAAAATATTTCACCGCTTCACCGGCTATGCGGACGCGATCGCCATGCATTTCACAAAAAATTTCGCCGCCGCGTTTTGACAATTGTTGAGCGTACAATTCTTGTTTGCCAAGCGCTTCGGCCCAATAAGGAATCAGATTGCAGTGCGTCGAACCCGTCACCGGATCTTCGGGAATTCCGGCGAGAGGGGCAAAGTAACGGGAAACAAAATCCGCTTGGCTGCCTCTCGCGGTAATAAGCACATCGGCGTCGAGCGTGAGGAGCAAATTCATATCCGGATCGATTGCTCGAATTTGTTCTTCCGATTCGAACACGCAAAAATAATCGCGCGATTTCAAAACTTCGACCGGTTCGATTCCGAGCGCTTTGATCAAATTCGGCGGCACGTCACAGGCGATGGGTTCGCGTGATGGAAAATCCATGACCAAATGATGGCCACGGCGATAAACCCAAAGCGGTCCGCTCTGAGTACGAAATTCGATCCGGTCTCCGTGATAATGCATCAGATTAAATAATACGAACGCCGATCCCAGCGTCGCGTGTCCGCACAAATCGACTTCAACGAGCGGCGTAAACCAGCGTAAATGAAAAATGTCGCCTTCACGTACAAAAAATGCCGTCTCGGACAAATTATTTTCCGCCGCAATATTCAGCATCGTGGCATCGTCCAACCAGGAATCCAGAGGACACACCGCCGCAGGATTGCCGGAAAAAACGCGGCCGGTAAATGCATCGATTTGATATAATGGAATTCGCATGAACTAATCTCCTTATTGAATAACGGTAATCGTATCCCCGACGCGTACCGAACCGGATTTCTGATCGTGAATGATGTTTTGCCCAAACGTCACTTTGCCATTGATTGTGCGATATGTTGCGAGCGTACGCAACGGTTCTTTTCCGGTTTCACCGGTTTCAGGATTGATCGTCGGAACTGTGCAACGTGAACAAAGCTTAACGGCACGGAACGTTATCGACCCGGCTTGAATTTTTTTCCAACCGTCTTCAGCAAAAGCCTCGCAGCTGTCGACGACAAAATTCGGGCGGAAACGATTCATGGTTATTTTTTCCTCGAGCCTGGAATTCAAATCGGCGAGTGACGCTTCCGAAATCATCAGCGCCGGATACGCATCGGCAAAACTCACATGTTCGTCGAGGGACGAATATTTTCTGTCGATCAGCCGTATAAAACCCCGGCCCATTTTGACTAACCGGCACGATGTTTTCAAATAATCGCTGAACCAAGCTGCCGCTTCATCCCCGCAATCTTCGGCATCGCAGCGATCATTCCACACTTGAACTTTTTGCGAAAAATGACTTTCAGAAACATCAAGCTTAACTTTATTCATACCCGGCGCTGCAAGTGAAAGCGTTTCGCCCTCGACGCGCGGCTCGACTAATGTCAATGCTGGAAATTCACGTTGGGTGACCGCAATGCCTTCCGAATCGACGATCAAGAATCGCCGGTCGCCTTCGATGCCATATTCATCCAACGTCACGTGATCGGCTAAGAAACCGCGACAAGATTTGACGGGATACACACAAATGGATGACAATTTCATAAACGTCCAATTCTGATATAAACCGGCCACTGCACCGGAAGTTCATTTTCCCGCGCTCCCCAAATCGCTGTCAAATCGTTTTTAATTTCGTCGATCGGATCATGTCCGTTTTTTTTGATAAACTGATGCACGCTCGACCACGTGCGGAGATAGCCGAAAAAATCTTCTAAATTATATTTTTTATCGATAAAAAATTCAGGCGCTTTAAATTCGTCGAATGGAAATGGAATCGTTTCATACTGTTCATCCACCCAACGCCGTTCCTTCGGCCAATAGGGCCCGGCGATGTTAGTATAAAAATGATTGATAATCCGATCGATTTCAGGATTCACCTTCAAGAGATTATAAGTCCATACTGCAATAACAGCTTTCGAGTTAGCCACGCGGCGAACTTCAGTATAGAATTTATCGAAATCAAACCAATGGAGAGCCTGTGCAACCGCCACAAAATCAACTGAATTATCCGGAAGGCTTGTTCGCTCTGCAGGCTCGATCCTGTAATCGATGCTTTCATGATGCGTTGCCTGTTCGATTTGTTTCGCGCTTGGATCAGTAGCGATTACATGTTCAAAATATTCCGCCAACGCCGCGGCCACTTGTCCGTTGCCCGTCCCGCAATCCCATGCCAACTTGCGTTCACGCACATGCGAAAATATAAATTCGTACATCGCTTTCGGATAATCCGGACGATATTTTGCATACAAATCCGATTGTTTTGAAAAATGATCTTTAAAAGATGCTTCCATTTGCTTCCCGCGAAATACGCGAAAAAGTTGGTTTATTTTTTTTTCTATTCTGAGCGAAGCGAGGGAATCTGTTGCATAAATCGCTGTGCTCTCAGTAACCTCAGGTGTAAATAACTTACTTCACTCTCTCATCCGATTTCAACCACCACGCGCTCGGATGCTGCGTAAATCCGATACGCGGATAATAGTCAACTGCCTTCGGCGCGGCTAAAAGAATCACGCTGGCTTGCGGAGCAGCCGCTTGCGTTCGGCGAATCAATTCTTTTCCAATGCCGCTTTTTTGATACGACAAGCGTACGGCCAGATCCGATAAATAAGTTGCATACACAAAGTCCGTCATCGAACGTGAAATGCCGACCATCAGATCGCCTTCCCACGCGGTGATTATCAAATTTGCGTTTTTCAACATTTCTCCCATTCGCACTCGGTCATCCACTGGCCGGCGCTCGCCTAAGGTCGAGGCACGGTACAATTCGATCATTTCATCTAAATCCAAATCATTGCCGATTCGATACTCGATCATGATTGTCCTCAAAATTTATTTTTTTATAATCATCCACAATCCGGCAATGCACATGACAATACCGGCGATGTTAATCAACGAAATTTTTTCTTTAAAAAACAACAAGCCAAGCGGAATGAGCAAAATCGTGGCCGTGGCATTCGAAAAAATGGCGCCAAAGCTCACATTCCAGCCGATGCGATATGCCAATAAAAATCCGACTTCGATGCCGACAATCGCCACTCCCACCGCGTACGTCGACCAATTAATTTCTTTCAATTGATTGACAACCGTTTGGCCATCCGCAAAAAACGGGTACAGCATAATCGACGCTATCAACGCCACGCCGTACGCGACAATTGTTGACACAATCGGATTCACGCCTTGTGGAATCGATTTTTGCGAGAGGTGATAAATAATATTGGCAGCTACCACCAAAATAATGGGAAAATAAAAATTAGTCATCGAAACCTGTTAAGTTAAATTTATTAAAAGTCCACTCTTCGTCGAATAAAATCAACCAGGCCTTTATTAAATTCCTCCGGCTGTTCGATGTTCGGCAAATGACCGGCTTTGTCAACAATCAGAAGTTCTGCGCCATGAATCCGATCGGACATAAATTGTGCCGTAGAAATCGGAGTGAAAAAGTCATCCGTTCCGACGACAACGAGCACAGGAATCTTGACGCCGGACAAAAATTCAATGTGATCTCTTCTTTCCGCACGGCCGCGTTGAACTGCGGCTGCGGCCATCGCATCCGTCGATTCCATCATCGAACGAAGGTGATTAACAACAAGGGGTTTATTTTTGTAGGAAAAATCGGAAATAAATTTATGCATTTCTTCGTCTGTGAACTTCTTCATGCCGTCTTTTTTGAAACGTTCACACAACATAAGTCGTTTATGATAACTTTCTTCCGTTTCCGCCCGTGCATCCGTGTCGGCCAATACCAACCCCGCAACACGATTCGTAAACAACCTGCAGAAATCCATTACAATCTGTCCGCCCATTGAAAGCCCAACTAATAAAGCGCGTTCAATTTTCAATTCATCCATCAGATAACACAGATCCAAAGCAATTTCATCCAGTAATACAACTTCCGTACGTTGGATTTTACTTTCACCATAGCCTCGCAAATCCGGAATAATCAGGCGATAGTTGTTCTGGAGAACGCTGACTTGTTCCTTCCACATACTGCGATTAAAAGGGTGGCCATGGACAAAAACTATAGCAGGGCCGGCGCCTATATCGTCATAGACCAAATCAAGATTTCGAATTTTTTTGGAAGGCATATAATCCCTTTATTTCAAATAACGTTCTTTAATCACATTCATGTGATGCAATTCATGCCCGGCAATGATAAAGCCGAGCGCGCGAACTGAAACCGGATTTTTGTTTGCCGTGCCGGTTTGCGCCAGCATTTCATCGTCGAAATTTTTAAACAATTCGATTGAGGCGCGGCGAACGGCTAAAAATTCCGACAACAGGCTGGCGATAGTGCGGGTCGATGCTTTCGCATTAGGCACGTACAAGTTTTCGTCGAAACCCGGCAAATCGGTCTGATCTTTCCGTGAAATTCTCATTGCACGGTACGCAAAAACCCGTTCGCCGTCGGTAAGATGATTAATGATTTCTTTGATCGACCATTTGCCCGGCGCATATCGGTAATTCAATTGCTCGTCCGAAAGCGATTGGATAAATTTTTCAGTTTCACGAAAATCAGATTCCAACAGTTGTAATAAATCGCCTTCAGGCGGAATGCGGTCGATATACCGTTTGAAATATTCATGGTATTCATTGGCCGAGGGACGTGTTTTAAAATCCATTTGTTCTCCTGTTATTAAAAATCGTGATCGGTTTTGTCTGTTTCCCAACGATACTCCATATATTGGGCAGTCTCGATTGCTTGCGCTTTGCCCAATAATTTTGCTACAACATGAAGGGACATATCCAAGCCGGCTGAAATACCCGCGGATAAAATGACCCGGCCGTTGTCAATAAAACGTTTTGATGCATCGACGTGCGTTTTTGGCGCGACTTCTTTCAATAGATCGACTGCGCCGTGATGTGTAGTCGCCGATAAACCGTCGAGCAATCCGGCTTTGGCTAAGATCAGTGCACCTGTGCAAACGGATAACATTAATTCAGCTTTTTTGTTAACCTCACGGATCCACTCGATCAGTACCGGATTATTCATTTCTTTGCGCGTTCCAAATCCGCCCGGTACAACCAAAATATCCGGCGTAGGACAATTGTTAAAATCAAAATGCGATTTAACACACAAAGCATTTCGTGCCAAAATTAATTGATGATGTTGTGCAACCGTGTACACGTTGAACGGATCGGAGTTATCACGTTTTCCCGTTACAGAAAAAACTTCAAACGGCCCGCAGAAGTCAAGCACTTCGACCTCGTCAAAAATTAAAACGGCAACGTTACGCTTCTTCATACGCCCACCACTTTACTGCGGCGTTCCATCATCACGACATCGCGCCACATGCCTTTAAGTTGTCCTAATTTTTCGCGAACGCCTACTTCGCGGAATCCGCATGATTGGTGTAATTCAATGCTTGCAGTGTTTTCTTTTAGAATTCCCGCCTGCAACGTCCAGATGCCGCTGGTCTCCGACGCTTCCACCAGCGCTTGCAATAATTTTTTACCCACGCCTTTACCGCGAAACGATGCGCCGATGTACACGCTCACTTCCGCCACGCCGGCGTACACGCAGCGGCCGGAAACCGGCGTCAATGCTGCCCAGCCTTGAACCGTATCGTTTTCTTTGAATACAAGTCGGCACTCTTTCATGTGTTCTGCATCCCACTTCGGCCAATCCGGAACGCTGACTTCCAGCGTCGCGTTACCGGTCGCCATGCCTTCTTCATAAATTTTCCTGACGAACGGCCAATCGTTTTCAGTCATGCGGTGAATCATGATCAGACTTTTAAAAAATATTGATACGTTTCAACGTTTCTGACATAACCGAGTTTTTCGTACAAACGTTGTGCCGTTATATTGCCGACGCCCGTTTCTAACTGCAATCCTTTGGCGTGCGTTTCGACGGCAAGTTTTCGTGCGGCTTCCATCAAAGCTTCGCCAACACCTTGTTTACGGGCTTCCGGAACAACAAACAGATCATTTAAAATCCAAAGTTTTTTAATCGACACGGACGAGAACGTCGGATATAATTGAACAAAACCCAGCGCTTTTCCGGATTCATCCAATGCAGCAAAAACGACCGACTCGTTTTGCTTCAGTCTTTCGGTTAAAAAATTTTGCGCCCCGGTAATATCCGAAGGCTGATGGTAAAACCGGCGGTACGCGTCGAATAACGGCGTAATTAGTGTCACGTGTTTCTCAGTGCATCGGATAACATTCATTGAAACCAGCCTTCCGTTCGCGGATCGGTCATCGTATGTTCTTCCGTTTTGTAAATTTTGAATCCGCATTTCTGGTACAATGGCAATGCCGTCGGATGATCCAGACTGCACGTGTGTACCCAAAAACGTTGCGGATTTTTTTTCCAGGCTGCGTCAACAGCCCACATGAGGAGATATTTTCCCAAACCTTGTCCGACAAAATCCGGAATCAATCCGAAATAGCCGAGCTCGATTTCATCCGGACGTCTCAAATCCAATTCTGCGTATCCCGCCGGCGTTCCATGAACGTACAAAACATGGACTTCGACTTTTGGGTCCTGAATGATCATTCGCAACTCTACGTCTTTCATTTTTCTTCGATCCACCCACAACCACGACGCCCCGACGGTATTGTATAAATAACGGTAGAACGAAACGGTCGGTTTCTCCGCGCGAATGATCGACGTTCCCGGTTTTGGTTCGAAAACAATCTTCGGTCTTTCGAACATCTCCAAGTAAGTCGTAACTACTCTTATCGAATTATTATTATTATTCATTGTCCATTAATCATTGTTAATTGCCAGCATTTCTGAATAAATATTTGGCCTTGCAATTTCCATCACGTTATCCGGACGCGCTGCAATCTGAAATCCAAACCGGCTGTATAGCCCTTGCGCATCGCGCGTCATCAGCATCCACCGGCGCAAGCCCTGCAGATCAGGATAATTCATAATACACTCCATCAGCCATTTGGACAAACCGCATCCACGGTACGCTTCGATGACAAACACATCGGCGAGATAAGCGAACGTCGTATAATCCGAGATCACGCGCGCAAACCCGATTTGTTTTTGTCCGTCGTAAATGCCAAAACACAACGAATGGTCGATGCACCGCAGAACGATCGTCGGCGTGATATCTTTTGCCCAATACGACGTCGTCAGAAAACCGTGAATCGTTTCAATATCTAATTTTCGTTTATCCGTGCTGATGGTAAAAGTGTCTTTATAGTATTCCATGCCTCCTCTTATTTTTGTGCCTTTTTGCGGCTAAGACTCCTTATGCGGATTTTTTTTCTTCATCCATTCCGCGACGTTTTTCTCCGTAGTATCGTCACTTTGTGATAATTGCTGCACGATATTTTCATAATCCCGCTCGTGCCGGTTTTGGCTCAACTTAAACGCCGCTTCGAATTTTTCAATTTTAATTTTGAAACCGACAATACCTTTCATTTCATTATCCAAATATTCTTTAGTCATGGAATGAATGGTGTATTTGTTTTGATAACGCGTTTCATGTTTGTCGATCAGCCGCCGAAGCATTTCGTACAACTCATCGTATTTTTCGACGATCATGGGCTTACCATACACATGAACCGCGGTATAATTCCACGTCGGAACATTCATGTGATCGTACCACTGCGGCGAGATGTACGCGTGCGGACCGGTGAAAATGGCCAAAACCGTATGATCGGTTTTCAATTTTTTCCAATGCGTATTCGCTTTCGAAAAATGGCCGTACAAAAACTCGCCTTCATCCTTTTGCACCAGATCCAAGGGCAAATGAGTCGCCACCGGTATATTGTCATGGCAACTCACGACGGTCGCGAAATTATTCGTTTTTATAAATTCACGAATCGTAGCCGCATCTTTTTCTTCATATCGCTTTGGAATGTACATTCTGGATTTCCTTCTTGATTCTAACCATTTTGTGACTTTGAGTCTTTGTGGCGGTATATTTTATTAATACACAAAAATTGTGTTTTCCATTTTTTAAATCATTTCAGTGTTTTTCGCGTGATTCGCGGGCTCACGCAACTTTCTTCACCGATTCCTGCGATTTGTACAATCCTGATTTTTTTGCCGCGTGGCCGATCAATTCCCAATTGAAAATCACGATCGCAATCGCCATCAAACTGTAAGCGGTTACCGCGAGCCAGTCCAATTCCTCGCCATAAATCGTCACGCCGATCACAAAACTGATGATCGGATTGACATATATCAAAAACGCGAGTTGCGACGACTCCATCCCGTTTAATGCAAACAGATTCAGCAGCAGCGGGGTAATGGTAAAAAACAACGCAATCAGCGATACAAAAAGCCAGAAATGAAAATCCAATTCTCCGACCGGCGTCTTGATCGGATCGATCAGGAGCATCATCAAAACGCCCGCAACCATCTGCATCGACAAACTGATGCGGCGATTCACATACAAATTCCTCCGCTGCGTAATCATGTAAAACGAATACGACAGCGTGATCGCGGCAATGTACAAAATCTGGTTCACGTCCACGTTCGCCATGAGATAACAACTGATGCCGCTGAGCACGATGCCGGCCCATTTATTTTTATTGAGTTTTTCGCCGAGAATGAAAAACGCGAGAAACGTCGTCGCAATCGGCAGGATCAAGTACGCGAACGCCGCGCCGTGAATACTCACGTGATTCACCACGTACACATACGTCACCCAATTGACCATGAGCAGCGCGCCACCCACCAGCGTCAACGTCATCATGATCCAGAAATCCTTTTGCGACTGGCGAAAAACATCCGCAACCGCATTCCACGACGCTTTCCAATCCATCGAAAAAACCACCGCCATCGCCAGCGCCGCGACAAACACGCGATAAAAAATAATTTCGTAATCGTCGAACGCACTCAGTTCTTTGAACAGCAGCGGCACAAATCCCCAGATCACATACGAACTCAAACCGGCGAGAAAATGCTTTTTGGATGACATACGGCGCCTTTGTGGTGGTTTATCGGCAATTGGGCTGCCTGATGTGACAAAAATAACGAATTATAGACCAATTTCAATCATTTAATACAGTCCAATCGCATGTATTGGACTAAAATAGTAGGCCAATATACGGTACATATTTAATCCTGTAAAGTGCCATTTTGAGTTATTATTTCCTAGTCCACTTAAATCAATACGAATGGGTCATCTACGAATTAGAGGAATTGGTACAGGGATGCCATTTCGACGGAGACAAACTCCAGCGGGATTCTCTTTCATTGTCATTTCACGTCCCGTCTTCCGTCACAGTCATTCCCGTCCCGACGAGTCGGGAGGAATCCAGAAATTTTTATAGCTTGCAATTTTTAAGTATGAATAGTACCGTGTGATTGGCAAAAATTTCTAACAGGTAAGTATGAAGAAACCGTATTTTGTTAAAGTAATAGCTTTTATTTCTTACTATCGTATAGTTTTATTTAGTTTAACGATTTTGCTATTTATTATTTTCTACGTAACTAATACAGGAAATGGTACGTTTTACGAATTTAAGGAAGCTTTTTTAAACAGAGCAGCGGGAACGTCGTCAGAATTCTTTTCTCTGAACGATCTGATTTTGTTGTGTGGAATGCAGATTATTGGCGGCTTTTTGTCGATATCTACTCTCTACTGCGTTAACAACCGTTTGTATAATCCTTTGCTGGCTGTTCTAGTGTTTCAATTAATTTTGTCGTGCGTAACTCAATCAGGAATCAGTGCGTTAATAATGCTGGTACTGGCTGGTGGAGTTGTAAGCTTTAAGCAAGTGAAGGAATATTTTTTTCAAAAATGAAAACCTTTTTTTATCGTTTGATGCCAAAAAACCTTTTCGTCAAAAACGCTCCTTCCATTGTTTTCGAGAATGAAATTGGACGTTTTGAACTTATCTCTGAATTACTAACAATAAGAACTTCTATTGAAGATAGAGGTGCTGTAGAATTGTTTTTAAGGGCTTGGGAGTTTGAGCATGAAGTGATTGGAGAATATCCAAAATTTTATTTCGAGTTCATTCAAACAAAAAAAATCAAAGCAAATCAATCTAAAATACAATCAGCAACCCAATTCAATGAAGATGAAAATGAAGATGAAGATTGGATGAAAAATGAAACTATTGTTATACAATACAATTTTTACCCGCATCCACCTACTATTAAAATTGTTTTAGAAATGGAAGCCATTTGGAACCGATTTCAACGATCTAGGCTTGGGATCGGCGAACCCTTACAAGCTTGTGCTTACTATGCATTAACTGTTATAGAAAAAAAAGCGGGCAGTCGAAAAGAAGCTTCTAAACTATATTCGCTTGATATCAATATTCTAAGAAAATTAGGCGAATTAACCTCAAACCGAGGAGAACCAATGACTGCCCGCAAGGCACTTAAAAATACCAAACCGCTCACACCAATTGAACGCCGATGGATCGAATTAGTAGTTCGTTATATTATTTTACATATGGGATTATCGCAGCCGAAAAAAAGGGATTAAATCAACTTAAAAAAATTTCAATGAATGATTTACCGCTTATTGAATAATTTACTATGCAGTTGTGCCTATTAAAAAATAGGCCCGATAAATCCGTCTAATCCTCTGTAGGAGTCCTACGGACTTGTGCCTTCACTTCTTCTCCTTCACCACCGCCTGCGCCGCCGATAGTTTCGCAATCGGTATGCGGAAAGGCGAGCAGCTCACGTAATTCAATCCAAGCTGGTGACAAAATTCCACCGAATGTGGCTCGCCTCCGTGCTCGCCGCAGATGCCGATTTTCAAGTCCGGGCGCGCTTTTCGCCCTTTGAGAATCGCCACCTGCATCAGCCAGCCGATACCTTCACGATCCAAAACCTGGAACGGATCAACCGGTAAAATTTTATGATCCACGTAATGCGGTACGAACGTGCCGATATCGTCGCGCGAAAAACCAAATCCAAGCTGCGTGAGATCATTGGTGCCGAATGAGAAAAATTCCGCTTCGGCGGCAATTTTATCCGCCGTCACGGCCGCGCGCGGCACTTCGATCATCGTTCCGACGAGATGCGGGATTTTTTTCAGACCGAATTTTTTCAGCGTTTCATGGTACACCCGCCCGATGATCGTTTTCTGATGCGCCAGTTCCGTATCGACGGTCACGACGGGAATCATAATTTCCGGAAATGCTTTTTTGCCTTCCTGGAGTAATTCCGCCGTTGCTTCGAATATGGCGCGGATTTGCATTTCCGTGATTTCCGGATAGGTGATGCCAAGCCGCACGCCGCGATGGCCCATCATCGGATTGTTTTCGTGCAGATCGTCCGCGCGCGAGTTCAATTGTTCCGCAGAAATGCCAAGGCTCTCGGCCAATCGCTGGCGCTCTTCGGGACGATTGGGAATAAATTCATGTAGCGGCGGGTCGAGCGTGCGGATCGTGACGGGATAACCTTTCATCGCCGCGAGTGTTTGCTTCATATCATTTTTCACGTACGGAAATAATTCATTCACCGCCGCCTGGCGTTCCGTTTGCGTTTTCGACACGATCATTTTGCGCAAAATAAATAACGGCGTTTCGGAATTTTTGCCGTAGAACATGTGTTCCGTCCGGAAAAGTCCGATGCCTTCGGCGCCAAAATCCATCGCGCGGCCCGCGTCTTCGGGTGTATCGGCATTAGTACGGATTTTCAGGCGGCGCACGTCGTCGCACAGTTTCATAAACGCATTGAAGTCGGCGTTTTCTTTCGTCGAGCGCATCATCGGCAATTGCCCTTCGTAGACGTAACCTTTGGAGCCGTTGAGCGTGAGCCAATCGCCTTCTTTGACGGCCGTGCCGTTGGAGTGAAACGAGCGGGAATGGTAGTCAATTTCCAGCGACGAGGCGCCGACAACGCAGCATTTGCCCCAGCCGCGGGCGACCAGCGCCGCATGACTCGTCATGCCGCCGCGCGCCGTGAGAATCGCTTCCGCCGCACGCATGCCTTCGACGTCTTCGGGATTGGTTTCTTCACGCACCAGGATAACTTTTTTGCCCTGTTTGACCCAATTGACCGCGTCCTGCGCGTTGAATACCACCATTCCGGAAGCGGCGCCCGGCCCGGCGGGAAGACCTTTCGCAAAGGGTTTCGCCTTGATTTCTTCATTGGGATCGATGATCGGATGCAAAAGTTCGTCGATCTGATCGGGCGTGACGCGCATGATAGCTTCATGTTTGGTAATCAATTTTTCTTTCAGCATTTCCAGCGCGATTTTTACAGCCGCGACGCCGTTGCGTTTACCAACGCGGCATTGCAACATCCAGAGTTTTCCGTCTTCGATGGTAAATTCGATGTCAAGCATGTCGCGGTAATGTTTTTCCAACTTCGTCCGGATTGCGTCGAGCTGTTTGTACACCGGCGGCATGGCCTCTTCGAGCGATTTTAAATGATGGCTGTGTTCGTTTTTGCCGGAGACATTGATCGGGTTCGGCGTGCGCGAACCGGAGACGACGTCTTCGCCTTGCGCGTTCGAAAGCCATTCGCCGTAAAATATTTTTTCACCCGTGGCCGGATTGCGCGTAAATGCGACGCCGGTCGCCGATGTATCGCCTTTATTGCCGTACACCATCGCTTGCACGTTCACCGCGGTGCCCCATTCGTCGGGAATGCCTTCGATGCGGCGATACGACACGGCGCGTTTGCCGTTCCACGCCGCGAAAACGGCGCCGATCGCGCCCATGAGTTGTTCTTCCGGATCCTCCGGAAATGGTTTTCCCAGAACTTCCTGAACTTTATTCTTATACAATTCGACAATGTTTTTCAAATCGTCTGCCGTCAAATCGGTATCGGAATGCGCGCCCCGACGTTTTTTTACGTCGGCGAGAATATGTTCCAACTGCACGCGGATGCCTTTGCCTTCTTCCGGTTCGATGCCTTGCGCTTTTTCCATGACGACGTCGGCGTACATTTGAATCAGGCGGCGCTGCGTGTCGTACACAAACCGGGGATTATTGGTTTTGCGAATGAGCGCGTCGCGTGTCGTATTGTTGAGACCGACGTTGAGTACCGTTTCCATCATACCCGGCATCGATTTGCGCGCGCCGGAACGAACGGATACGAGCAACGGATTTTCCGGATCGCCGAATGTAGCCTTCATCGCTTTCTCAATGTGCGTCAGCGCTTTGCGTACGTCATTTTTGAAAGTTTTCGGCATCTGGCGTTTGTTGGCATAATAGTAGGCGCACATATCCGTGGAAATCGTAAACCCGGCCGGTACGGGAATTCCCATGCGGCCCATTTCGGCGAGATGCGCGCCTTTGCCGCCGAGCGTGTTGAGCATTTTGGCATTGCCGTCGGCTTTACCTTGTTTAAAAAGATAAATCAATTTTTTCGTTCCGCCGGATTTCATAGCGCCTCCGCTAAAAAATTTTAACTAACTAATAAACACAAAAATTATTTTCTCGCCCGCCGCATGTAAAAAAACCATGCGAAGAATGCGCACGCCAACGTGCTGATCGGCGCGTTGGGACACATCGACATGTAGCCGAACAAATTACCGGATGATGCCGTCGATGAAGGAATGAGCGTGGCTAACGCCGCAATCCCCAATAAAGTTGACGGCCAGAATGTGATAATAAAATTATTTTGGCCGGATTCAGAGTTCATGGTGGTCTGGATTTTTGGGTCGATATTTGATGGTGAAATTTATAAAATCTTCGAATGTTTTACAAATAATTCATTTTTTTCGCGGCGGCCTCGAGTTGTTCACGAAACTTCGGATCGGCAATTGAAATCAACGCGCGGGTTCGTTCGCGAATGCTTTTGCCAAATAAATCCACCGCGCCGAATTCCGTCACGACGTAATGTACGTCGCCGCGGGATGTGACCACGCCCGCTCCGTCCGTCAGTGTCGGAACAATTCGTGTAATCGCTCCGTCTTTTGCCGTCGACGGAATCGCAATCACCGGTTTGCCGCCTTTCGAGCGCGCCGAACCGCGGATAAAATCCACCTGTCCTCCGATGCCGCTGAAAATATGACGCCCCATCGAGTCGGAACAGACTTGTCCCGTCAGATCGATCTGAATCGCAGAGTTGATCGCAACCATGTTGTCATTCTGTGCGACGATGAAAGGATCGTTGACGTATTCGGACGGATGAAATTCGATAATCGGATTATTATTTACAAAGTCGTATAATTTCCGCGATCCTAAAATAAAACTCGAAACGATCTTGCCCGGGTGAAGCGATTTTTTTTCATTGTTGATAATGCCTTGTTCGACGAGTTCCATAATGCCGTCGGAAAACATTTCTGTATGAATGCCCAAATCTTTTTTGTCTTTCAGATAATACAACACGGCGTCCGGAATCCCGCCGATGCCCATTTGCAGCGTTGAGCCGTCTTCGATCAGCGCCGCTACGTTTTCTCCGATTTTACGGGTTTGTTCCGTCATACGCACGCGCGGCAACTCCACCACCGGCGTTTCGACTTCGACGACGGCATCGAGCTTTGAGACATGAACAAACGAATCGCCCAGCGTCCGCGGCATGTTCGGATTGATTTGCGCGATCACGAGCTTCGCGGTTTCCGCCGCGGCTTTTGTATTTTCAATGCCGACGCCGAGACTGCAAAATCCGTGGCTGTCGGGCGGCGATAAATGCAGAAGCGCGACGTCCAATTTGATTTTGCCTTGCCGGTACAATGAAGAAATTTCCGATAAGAAAATCGGGATAAAATCCGCGCGGCCTTCATTGACGGCTTCACGGCAATTAGCGCCGACAAATAATGCGCGGTGATGAAAATTTTTGGAATATTGCGGTAAAACGTAATCGGCGTATCCGAGCGTGAGCAAATGGATCAACTCGACGTTTTCCAATTCCGGCGCGCGTTTGACCAAAGCTTTGATCAGCGTTTCAGGATTGGCACACCCCGGATGAACGTGAATGCGGTCGCCGGATTTGATTAATTTCACCGCCTCTTCGGCGGTGACG
>JABWBZ010000238.1 GCA_013359335.1 bacterium | reverse complement strand
ATGATGAAAGCTTCCAGAAATTAACGCAGGAAAAAATCAGTCGTTGCCACTATTATCTGGGGCGTTATCAGGAAGCGATGACGAGCGCTTACCAGGCCCTGTCGCTGGCACAGAAAACGAACGATTCTTACGGGCAAGGCGTGGACTACAATACCATCGGCATGAGCCAGTATTACATGGGCCAGCAACAGGAAGCAATGAATAATTTTATGACGGCTTATTCTTTCAACAGCATGGAAGGCAGCTCAAAAACCGAACTCAAAACCACGGCGTATTTCCTCTCGATGATTTATAAAAATATGGGCAATTATAACGCCGCGACACAATACGAACAGCAATACAACTCGCTGCAATCGCAAGGATATTGATTTTTAATTGACCGTTGAATTGAGGCTGTCTAAAAAAACTAAGTCAGATTTTTCGTCCCGACGGGTCGGGAATCAAATGACCATTAATGGATTTTTGGACAGCCTCTATTTAAGATCAATAACCTTGTCCAGATTTACTTTTGCAAAATTCTTCGTTTCTCTCTATATTAATCCGCTTTTATTAATCCTGCTTTTAAATACCACGACCGCTTCAAAGCTATGATCAAATTTGCTTCGCCTTATTTTTTTTATCTGCTGGCGCTGATTCCCCTGCTTTTTATTTTTTATCTTTACAGGCGGCGTCATAAAGACCGGCAAATACAAGCCTTCGGCGATAAAGAATTGATCCAACAATTGACCGCCTCCCGCAGCCGCACTAAGATTCGTGTCAAAACCATTTTTTTATTTTCGGCGATGGGTTTACTGATTCTCGCGCTCGCCGGATTTGAGATCGGAACCAAATACGAACAGGTGAAAATCGAGGGCGTCGATATCGTCCTGGCTCTCGATATTTCAGCGTCGATGAATGCGCAGGATATTCAACCTAGCCGGATCGAAAAGGCAAAATTCGAAATCGGATCTTTGTTGGAAATGCTGGGTGGCGACCGTATAGCCCTGGTAGTTTTTGCAGGCAATGCCTTTATTCAATGTCCCATGACGAGCGATTATAGCGCGCTGCATATGTTTCTCGATGCCATCGAAACCAGCACGACGACGTCAGCTGGAACGAATTTCACGGAGGCATTGCAAACGGCGGCTCAGGCTTTTATCCGGCATGACGGTGAAACGTCCGGCTCATCCGCAGGCAAAGCAATTATCATGTTCTCTGACGGTGAAGATCACAGTACGGACGCATCGACGATGATTCAAACTTTGAATGAACAGAACATCCGCGTGTACACCGTCGGCGTCGGCACTTCCAATCCTGTTCCGATTCCGGTATATGATGAACAAGGTAATCAATACGATTATAAAAAATACAACGGTTCGGTCGTTACGACCAAGTTGGAAGATGCATTGCTCAAAAAACTTGCCGAAGAAACGGGTGGCGATTATTATCCGGTATCGACCGGCGGGCAAACGATGAAAAAAATTTATGACAACGTTTCAAAGCTTGAAAAAACCGAATCATCGCAATATCAGTTCACTCAATTCGAAGATCGTTTTCAATTTTTTCTCATAATTGCTTTTATCCTGTTGACCGTTGAAGTAATGCTATCTGAAAAACGGAAAATGTAAAACAGAATATATACTACATTTATGGCTTCCTTCGAATGGGCTAATCCCTATTTTCTTTTATTGCTTGTGACAATACCGGCTACCTGGTTTTGGAATCGGAAGAAAAAAAACATGTCGGCCATCCAATATTCGCATATCGGATGGTTTGGCGCGGCACGCCCATCCTTCCGGCAAAAAGCGGCGGCTTTGTTGCCCTGGCTTAAATGGGTAGCATTGGCGCTTGTCGTCTTCGCGTTGGCGCGGCCGCGAACCAAAGACGCACAATCCAAAGTTACGGCTGAAGGCATTGACATTATACTTGCCATTGACATTTCGCGCAGCATGCTGATCGAAGATATGGGCAAAGCCAATCGCCTTGAAGCCGCCAAGGAAGTGGCCGAACGGTTTGTCGCCGGAAGGGAAACCGACCGCGTCGGGCTGGTAGTCTTCGCCGGAAAAAGTTTTACGCAATGTCCTCTGACGGTGGATTATTCGATTTTGACCTCGCTCATCCGGCAGGTGGACATTGGCATGATCGAAGACGGCACCGCCATCGGCATGGGATTGGTCAATTCCATCAACCGTTTGCGCGAAAGTAAAGTGAAAAGCAAAGTCATTATCCTGCTTACCGACGGCCAGAATAATCGCGGCGAAATCGATCCGATTACGGCGGCGCAAATTGCCAAGGCGCTTGGCATTCGTGTCTACACGGTCGGCGCCGGCAAAGACGGCGTGGCGCGTATTCCCGTGGACGATCCGTTTTTCGGAAGGCAATACGTAACCGCCGAAGTAAAAATCGACGAAGAAACGCTGCGAACGATTGCGGAAACTACCGGCGGTCAATATTTTCGCGCGACCAGCCAAAAAATGCTCGAAGACATTTACGATCAGATCGGACAATTGGAAAAAACGCGCATAGAAGTCAAAACGTATTTACGCTACCACGAATGGTATCCGTATTTTGTCATTCCCGCTTTGATTATTCTGATCGTTTATTTTGTCCTGTCTAATACCGTTTTTATGAAAATTCCATGAAAAAAGAACCGTCAAATAATTTTGAAAAACGTTTTTTGAATCATTGTCATGAAAGACGTTTTTTCAAAAAGCGGTCCCGCGTTTTGCTGGCGGTTTCCGGCGGCGCCGATTCTATGGTTTTGGCTCATCTTTTTCTCTTATTAAAAAGTGAATTACATCTCGGCATTGCGCATCTTCATCACGGATTGCGTGAAAAAGCGGCTGACGCTGATCAGCAATTCGTCGAGCGCTTTGCTACATCCAATCATCTTGATTATTTCACTGAACGCGTCGATGCGCTCGGGCATTCGAAAAAGCACAAAACATCTATCGAAGAATCCTGCCGGATTTTGAGATATGATTTTTTGGAACGAATGGCGCGTCAACATGATTATGACAGAATTGTCACGGCGCATCACGCCGGCGATCAGGCTGAAACGGTTTTGTTACGCCTTATCAAAGGCGCCGGATGGTCGGGCCTGGCGGGAATCCGTGAATCGCGCGGTTTGTATGTTCGCCCGCTTCTTAATTTGTCAAAAGAAGAAATTCAGTCGTACGCCAAATCGAAGCGTATTAAATACCGTACGGACACAACCAATCGCGATACGCGTTTTTTGCGTAACCGGATTCGTCGCCGGTTAATGCCCCTGCTAAAAGCGCAATTCGATCCACAGATTGAAAAACATCTCCGGCAATTGAGTATCATTGCCGCCCATACGGAAGATTGGCTGCAACACGACGCCAAACGGCTTTTTAAGCGCGTTTGCAAGCAGTCGGATGGCAAAATTACCCTTGAAATTGACCGCTTTAAGAGGTATTTTGCGACCCAACAGTTCGGCGTTCTCTCGGTTATCGGCAAGGCTTTATCCGTTGAATTTGATTTTGATGATATCAAAAGAATTAACGATTTGGTCGGCCGCAGCGAGAGCGGAAAAAAATTGTTCTTTGGAAAATGGACTTGCTGGCGATTGCAGAATACGCTGGTCTTTCAATCCAGGCTTGCGACTTCGCGCCAAGGCCAAAAAACCGTTACCATCGGCAGGACAGAAATGTTTAATGATTGGACGTGCCGGATAACAGAATTACTGCACGATCAATTAGAAAAAAGAAAACTTGGGCGCGATCGTTACGTAGAATACGCCGACGCCGATGCAATCACAGGACCCATTCGCATACGTTTTTGGCAAAACGGTGATTTTTTTTATCCTTTGGGTATGAACGGCGCCAAAAAGTTGAGCGATTTTTTTATTGATGAAAAAATTTCAGTGCCGGATAAACAATCCTTGCCGATTCTGTGTGAACGAAGAAACGGGCGTGATCGCATCATCTGGATTTGCGGCATGCGGCTCGATGATCGATTTAAACTAACTCCTGATACTCAACGTATTTTAAAATTGGAATGTCGACGGAATGAACAACACGATTAAAACCGACGGCCACGTCTTTACAGTGATGATCACTGATGAACAAATCCGGAGCGAAGTTCGCCGGCTTGGCCGTGAAATTACCAATGATTTTAAAGACAAAAATCCGATTTTTGTCGGCATTCTCAACGGTTCATTTCTTTTCGTCGCCGATCTCATCAGAGAGATGGATACGGAATGTGAAATCGACTTTCTGAAAATCGGCAGTTACGGCGATCACATGCATTCCAGCGGCAGCATCCGTCTCGATAAGGACGTCAGCGCCAAACTCAAAGGACGGCACGTAATCGTGGTGGAAGACATCATCGATTCGGGTTTATCCGTGACGTTTATCAAAAATCATTTGGATAAAATGGAGCCGGCATCGCTGAGCTTTGCAACGTTATTATTAAAAAAAGAAAAAGCGAAAGTCGACTTCCCTATTCAGTATGTCGGTTTTGAAATCGGCAACGAATTTGTGATCGGCTACGGATTGGATTTTGCCCAACGCTTCCGGCATTTAAAAGACATCTACGTTACCAAGAGTTAAAAGGAGCATGGCTTTGAGCGAGAATAAAAACACGGAAATGAACGAAAATAAAAAAAATAAATCCAAGCGGCCGGCCGCCAAACGCCCGCGTCCCAATCAGGACAGCGGATCCGGATTCAAAAATTCGTTTGCAACGTTTTTTATCTGGCTGGCGATCTTTGCCGCATTTTTCTTTTTATACCAGATGATTTCATCCGGCAATGAAAAATTAGTGGAACTCACCTACTCGCAGTATCAGGAATTATTAAGCCAGGATAAAATTAACAGCGTTCATATCACGGAAAACGAATTGCGCGGAACTTTGAAAGAAGAATCGATCGCGTATGTCGACGGACGTTCGGTGAAATATTCGCAATTTAAAATTTACTTGCCGTTTGTCGACAGCAAAATGATCGAAGACTGGCGCGCTAAAAACATCGGGATCGAATTTTCCAAAAAAGGCACCGACTTCTCGACGATCTTCATTCAAATGTTGCCGTGGTTAATCGCCATTGGAATTTTTATTTTCATTCTGCGACGGATGCAGGGCGGCGGCACCGGTTCGAAAAATATTTTTACTTTCGGAAAAAGTCGTGCGCGGATGTCGACGGAAAAAGACACCAAAGTAACGTTCGTCGACGTCGCCGGATGCGATGAAGCCAAACAAGAGCTGCAGGAAATCGTCGACTTTCTGAAAGATCCGGATCGTTTTACCAAAGTCGGCGGGCGTATTCCCAAAGGCGCGCTCTTGCTGGGGCCTCCGGGAACGGGAAAAACTTTATTGGCGCGTGCGGTTGCCGGCGAGGCGGGCGTTCCGTT
>JABWBZ010000237.1 GCA_013359335.1 bacterium | reverse complement strand
ATCGTCGGTTTCAGCACAAGCAGTTTGGGTATTCTGTCCGAAGCGGCTCATTCCGCGATGGATCTGGGTGCAGCGTTATTGACCTACGTTGCTGTACGGATTTCGGATAAACCGCCGGATGAGGATCACGCCTACGGACACGGAAAAGTCGAAAACATTTCGGCATTTATGCAGACCGGCATTTTAATTCTCACCTGTTTTTTTATCATCAAATCGGCCGTGGAAAGATTATGGTTCGATCGGATTACGGTGGAAGTGACGACGTGGAGTTTCGCCGTGATGATCGTGTCGATTATCGTCGACTACAGCCGTACGCGCGCTTTGCTCAGAGTGGCGCGAACCTACCGCAGCCAGGCGTTGGAAGCGGACGCGCTGCACTTTTCCACCGATATCTGGAGTTCGCTTGTCGTCATTTTCGGTTTGATTGCTGCGTATTTTGGATGGCATGAAGGCGACTCCCTGGCGGCGATCGGCGTAGCCATTTTCGTTTTGTTTGTCACCGGACGGCTCTTCAAAGAAACCATTGCCGCGTTGACGGATCAGTATCCCAAAGACATCGCCGAGAAAATTAAAAAATTATTGATGTCCGTCGACGGCGTTCAAAGTTTCCGCCATTTACGCGTACGCCAATCGGGTTCGAAAGTATTTGTCGACATGTACATCATGATCAAACGGACGGTAGCTTTCGAACGCGCGCATGAAGTGACGGAAGAAGTCGAAAATAAAATTGCCGAGATCGTCAAAAATGCGGATGTGATTATTCACATGGAACCGCAGGAAACGGACGATGAAAGTATCATCGACAAAATCCGCATGATTGTGATTCAGGAAGGATTGGCGTGCCACAACGTTCGTGCGCAAAATATCGGCGGAAAATATATTGTTGATTTCCATCTGGAATGCGATCCGTATCCCAAATTTGCCGATGCCCACGCCGTCTCGTCGCGTATTGAAAAAAAGCTCATTCAGAAAATTCCGCAGATTCGCAACGTCAAAACACACATCGAAGACGCGCGAGACAAAGTGCTGACGGCGAAAGATATTACCGCGCAATCCCAATCTGTGATCAAACATGTGAACGAAATAGCCGCCGAAGAAAAAGGCGTCGTCAGTTGCAGCGATCTGATCGTGCTTCAATTCGGTGAACATAAAAAACTGCTGCTCAATTGCATCATCGATCCGAATCTTTCGTTGGATGAAGTGCATGCGATCATGACGTCATTCGAAAATCATATCTACCAGCATCTCCCTGAGATTACCCACGTTGTCATTCATCCGGAAATTGTAGAACAGGATTAAATCATGGATGTGCATTACACCGAAGGCATCGGATACGGCCGTTTTAAAAGTTTCGAGGCTTTTCCGGGTGTAGCCGCGTTTTTTACCACTCGCAAAGGTGGCGTAAGTTCAGCGCCATTCGATTCTCTGAATATGGGTCTTGGAACGGATGACGCATACGAATTGGTCGCCGAAAATCGCCGGCGTTTTTTTCAGGCGGTTCAAATTCCGCAAGACCTGATCGTCCGGCAAAAACAGGTGCATGAAGACCAGATCGCTTATGTCACGGAACCGTCACTAATCGGTGATACGGACGCGTGTTATACGGATCGAGAAAATGTGTTTCTAACTGTAACGGTTGCGGATTGCGTGCCGATATTGTTTTATGAACCGCGTAAAAAAATTGCCGGAGTGATTCACGCCGGATGGCGCGGTACGGAAAAAGCGATTGCGCGGAAAACCATAGAACAAGTCAAATCCCAATTTCAGGCTGACGCGAGTGAAATCGTTGCCGTCATCGGGCCGTCGATCAGCGTGAAACATTACGAAGTGAGCGAAGACGTGGCGGAAAAATTTGATCGGCAGTTTATTCACCGCAACGGTTTTCCAAAGCCGCATCTGGATTTATGGCAAGCCAATGCTTTTCAATTACGCGCAGCCGGCGTGGAAAATATTACAATCAGCGGATTGTGTACCATTGAACACGGGGATTTGTTTTTTTCGCATCGCGGCAGCGGTGGAAAATCCGGACGTATGATCGGAGTTATTGGAATTAAATAATTCATTCGATACAAGGAAATGATCGTGGACAATTTCGAACAATACATTCAAAGCCTCGTGCAATATGCGGGCGACGCGATTTTTGCCGTGGGAAAAACGCAGTGCATCCTTTCGTGGAATCTCGGCGCCGAAGAACTGCTGGGTTATAAATCGGACGAAGTTTTAGGAAAAAGCGTCGACATGCTGTCGCCGCATGAAAACCGACGGCAAATGCGATCGATGGTGGTCGAAGTCATGGAAGGCGGCGCGTTGAAAAATCTTGAGTGCCAATTGATCACCAAAAGTGGTCAGATCATCGCCGCGTATGTGACGGCATCGCCTATTCAGGATGAATTGTCGGAAGTCGTCGGTGTTTCGATTATTGCGAAAGACGTGACGGATCAAAACCGACTGCTGAACATGTTGATCGAGAAAGAAAAACGCAGCGCGCATCTCGAAGGATTGATCGAATCGCTGACGACGATCTCCCATCACATCCGTAACGCCGCTGCCGTCATTTCCGCCCGGGCGGAATTGGCTCGTCAATTGGATGAAATCGCAACGTATCATAATCTTTCGGAAATTTGCGTGAAAGAAACCCGCCGCATCGCCGCGGTGATCGACAGTCTCAACGATATTGTCCGTGAAGTCAAAAAGACGGACCATGACTTCAAAACCGTAGAAATGCGGGGGGCGCCTTCCAAGATGATCGATATCGAAGCAAGCATCAAAGAAAAACTTCGCCGGATCGATGAGGAATTTCGCTGATGCCTTCCGCTTCCTACCTGCGGTCGCCGCTGCACCATGTTAAAATTATTTTAGTCGAGCCTCAGACGCCGGGCAACGTCGGCGCCGTCGCGCGCGCTATGAAAAATTTTGGTCTTTCGCAGTTGATCCTTGTCAATCCCTGCGATTACTTATCCGATGAAGCGCGGTGGATGGCCGTTCACGCCGAAGAAATTCTCGAGAGAGCAAAAGTTGTGACCACGCTTGAGCAAGCGTTGGAAGGCGTAGCGCTGGCCGTGGCGACAACGGCTCGTAAACGGGACACGCATTTTCCGTCTTTCACGCCGAATGAAACCGCCGAACGCATTCATGAAGTGAATGCGAAGCAATCGGTCGCCATTGTTTTCGGACGCGAACGCAACGGTTTATTGAATGAGGAAATCTATCAGTGTCAGATTCAATCAAGCATCCCAACATTTCACGCGCATAATTCGCTAAATCTCAGCCAGGCGGTAATGGTTTATTTGTATGAATTGTTCCAGGCGACGTTGAGCGGCAATCCGAATTTTGTTTGGGATTATGCCGAGCCGTCTCAGATGGAGACATTATACGCGCGGATTCAAAAAGTTTTGGAACTCTCGGAGTTCAAGTCCCGTAAAACCATCGATGATTTTATGCTCGGCGTCAAACGCGTGTTTGGCCGAACGCCCTTCGAAGACCGTGACGTGCGGTTATTCCATAAGATTTTCCAGGAAATAGAATTTTTTATAAAACACCGATCGAAAAAATAACGGGAGGATTGTATGCGAGGAGTTATGCTGATGCTATGGTGCGTCGCGGGTGCGCCGATTATGTTTTCACAGAATGCATATTTTACAACCGATCCATGTCTGACTCCTGACGGGAAATCGATTATTTTTTCTCACGAAGATGATTTGTGGATGACGCCGTCAGATGGCGGCAATGCTGTTCGGTTGACCGGCATGGATGGCCGAGAGACCAATCCGCGCGTGTCACCGGATGGCCAGTGGCTTGCTTTTACCGGCACGCAGGATGGCAACGCTAATGTATATGTCATGCCTTTGAAAGGCGGCGATATTAAACAATTGACGTTCTATGATCTCAGTGATGCCGTTGATTCCTGGTCATGGGATTCGAAATTTATTTATTTTACATCCAATCGTTATAATAATTTTGCTGCGTATAAAGTTGCTGTAAATGGCGAAACGCCGATCCGATTGTTTGATAATTATTTTAACACGCCGCATCACGTCGTGGAGCATCCTGTGACCGGGGAATATTATTTCACCGAATCGTGGGAAAGCACATTACAAGCTCAACGAAAGCGTTATAAAGGCGCGCATAATCCGGATATCGAAACGTACAATCCCAAAACCGGTGAACTCAAAATTCTGACGACGTACGAAGGCAAAGATTTTTGGCCGACAATCGACCGGAACGGACAAGTTTATTTTGTGTCCGATGAAGAAAACGGCGAATATAATTTGTACACATTGGCATCGGGGAAAAAACAAGCATTGACTAAATTTACAACATCCATTCAGCGGCCAAGCGTCAGTGCGAATGGCGAAAAAATTGTTTTTGAAAAAGATTATCAATTGTACGTCTACGACGTCAAAACCAAGTCATCGCAAAAAATCGATACTCGTTTACCGAGAAACAACACGCTCGTTCTGACGCAATCATTGAACACGGCAGGCAATATTACGAATTTCGATGTATCTTCCGATAAGAAAAAAATTGCGTTCATAGCGCGCGGCGTTTTATTTGTGGCCGATATCAAAGGACAATTTATCCGGCAGGTTCAAACCCGCCCAAAAGAACGCGTGACAGAGGTTTTGTGGGGCGAAGATAATAATACACTGATTTATGTTCAGACCGTCAATGGCTGGCAAAATGTATTTACAATCACGGCGGACGGCAAAACAGCGGAGCAAGCGCTGACGAATGACCAGCGAAATAACCGCTCGATCAACGTGAATAAAAGCCGCGATAAAATAATTTATCTGAGTGGAATTGATGAACTGAGATTGCTAGACCTGAAGTCGAAGAAAAATGAAACGATCGTCAAAGACGAATTCTGGGCTATTCAAAATGCCAATCCGTATTTTTCGCCGGATGACAGATTCGTCGTTTATTCGCCGTACCGGAATTTTGAGCATGAAATTTTTATTTACGACTTTCAAAAACGCGCTGCCGTGAATATCACGAATTCCGGCGTGACTGAAACCAATCCTTATTGGTCGCCGGACGGCAAGTATTTGTATTTTTCTTCCAACCGCCTGAAACCCCGTTATCCTTACGGAACGCAGCACAGCAAGATATACCGTATTCCTTTGGAAAAATTTGACGAGGCGTTCAAGTCCGATAAATATGACGAACTGTTTGCCAAACAGGAAAAAACGGATGATAAAAAGGACGACAAGAAAGATGATAAAAAATCTTCGGTTGCCGTTACCATCGACTTTAACGATATACTGGATCGGATCGAACAGGTTTCTCCGGATGCCGGCACGC
Source organism: bacterium (assembly GCA_013359335.1). Taxonomy (GTDB): domain Bacteria; phylum CLD3; class CLD3; order SB21; family SB21; genus JABWBZ01. The sequence continues at coordinate 57 of JABWBZ010000237.1, read as the reverse complement.
AGGATATTCCGGTGGTTTACACAAAAGATGCCGACGCGGTTGTACTATATATTTCCG
>JABWBZ010000236.1 GCA_013359335.1 bacterium | reverse complement strand
CGAAATACGATCAACCGCATTTCGAAGAAATCCTTAAGAAATTAGAAGGAATACTTCCGGGTAAGGGCGATATCATCGATCGTGCGAATAAATTCCGCGATCAATTTGCCATTCCGAAAGCGAAATTGGATACGGTTTTCAAAGCGGCCATTGCAGAGGGCCGTCGGCGTACGCTTCAACGCATTAAAATGCCGGAGAATGAAAGTTTTGTCGTCGAATATGTCACGAACGTACCGTGGAGCGGATATAACTGGTTCAAAGGCAACAGCTTCAGCGTGATCCAGGTGAATACGGATTATCCGATTTTTATCGATCGTGCCGTCGATCTCGCCAGCCATGAAGGTTATCCCGGGCATCACGTTTTTAATACATTGGTTGAAAACCGGATGATGAAGGAAAAAGGCTGGATGGAATATTCCGTGATGCCGCTATTTACGCCGCAGGCATTGCTGATGGAGGGAAGCGCGAATTACGGCATTGATGTGGCTTTTCCGGCGTCCGATCGTATGCGCTTCGAAAAAGAAATTCTCTTTCCGCTCGCCGGCTTGGATTCGAGTTTGGCGGAAAAATATTATGAAATCGAACATCTCAAAAAAGAATTGGCGTACTCCGGTAACGAAGCCGCGCGCGGTTATCTCAACGGAACGATGAGCAAAGAAGAGGCGATCCAATGGTTAGTTCAATATGGACTGTATCCCCGCGATCGTGCTGAACAGCGTATTCGTTTCATGGACAAATACCGTGCATATGTGATCAATTATAATCTCGGGCAAGATATGGTGGCTCAATACATCGAGCGCAACGGCGGCACGCCGGATAATCCGGATAAACGCTGGCAGTTGTTCGAACAATTGTTGTCCACGCCGCGCACGCCTTCCGGATTAAAATAAGCGTGCGGCGATACCTCAATCAACGGAGGTTGTTATGAAATCGTGGTGGTGGTGCTTGCTGCTGTTCGTGCATATTTCATGCGCGAAACGGATTTATGACGTCGCGTATCCGACGCTCGGCGACGGAAAATATGACAGTGAATTTCCTTACAAAGATTGTTCGAAGCAATTGGCCGAAATCAGCGAAACGGTCAAAATGATTTATTCCACAGCGTTTTACAAAACGTACCTTTTTTCAGAAGAAACGAAAGTAAAACCCTCCGATCTTAAAGACGAATCGATTTTGAAAAAATCGGTTAAAACATTGTATTCGCATAATTCCGTTTCAGGAACCGCCACGATTCTGTATTATCAGGACAAAAAAATTGCGCTGCTGACGTGCGCCCATATCGTTGATTTTCCGGATACGTCTCTTAGTTACTATTCGCGCGGTCAAGATGGCGATGTAATCAAAAGCGTTTCCATCCGGGAACGGCAAACCAATTTTATACGCGATTTGCCTGAGGGCGGGGAGGTTGAAATTCTTGCTTCCGACGTCGGACTCGATATTGCCATTGTAGGACAAACTTTAAAAGCTGTGCCTGAAAAGCCGTTGCCGATTTTCCGGTATCCCATCGGAAAGTCCAAAGAACTGGAGTGGGGAACGTACTTGTATATTATCGGTTACCCGATGGGCTACAAAATGATTACGAACGGCATTGTCAGCAGCCCCAATCGCGATAAAAAAGGATCTTTCCTGACCGATGCGCCGTTCAACCGAGGTTTCAGCGGCGGGATTGTGCTGGCTATTCGCGACGGCGTACCCAATTTTGAATTAGTCGGCATGGCCAAGTCGGTGGCGGCAAATTATGAATTTATTCTGACGCCGTCGAAAGAATTCGATCAGTCCGCCTACAATCCCGGCATGCCGTACGAAGGGGAAGTGTTTGTCGAACAAAAAACGGACATCCGTTACGGTATTACAAATTCAATTTCCACCGAAACGATCGGACAGTTTATCCGCGATCACAAAAAAGATTTTGAAGCGAAAGAATTTTATCTTCAGACTTTATTTCCGTAAACGCACTGCGGGTGTTTGATGGAATGGCTTATGACGGTAAGTTTTCTTGTATTTTGTTGCCGCGGGCTTTTCAGTTTGAGGCAGTTAATGTTTTGAAAGTGTAAGAAAAATTTCTATATTGCCCGCCAAAAAAAACGGCGAGCGCTTATGAATACTTTTTCGACGACGTTATCACCTTTACCTCCGTACGATTTTAATATCTCCATTCATTCTCACCGGAATAAACGATACCATTACGATCAGTACGATCGGAGCGGTTCTGTGTACAAATGTGCGATTGAATTGCGCGATCAACCGGCTTTGATCACTGTGTCCGATAAAGGTACGCCGAAAGAACCGCGATTGAAGCTTTCCATTTCCGGCAATCATGTTACCAAAACCGATATGAAAAAGGTCAAATCTGTCGTCGGCAAACAATTTCTTCTCGATTTTGATTTGAAAAAATTTTATTCCGGGATTAAACACGACTCCGTCATGCGCGGTATTACCAAAAAATTTTACGGGCTCAAACCCAATTCATCCGGCGATTTGTTTGAATGTATTACGCGATGCATCATGAGCCAGCAGATTAGCGTGCACGTAGCCGATAAAGTTGAAATGGAATTTGTCAGAAAATTCGGATCATCGATCAAATCAGGCGATGAGATTTTTTATGTTTTTCCTACGGCTCGCCGGGTGGCTGAATTGTCCAAATCGGATTTACGCAGTGTCAAGTTTTCCGAACGTAAAGCCGAGTATTTAATCGATCTGGCCAGGCTGGTTGCAAACGGGGAAGTTGATTTGAATGCTATGGAAAAATTGCCGAACGATGAATTCCGTGCTGAGATAACCAAAATTCGCGGGATTGGGCATTGGACGGCGGAATGCTGCTTGATGCATCTTGGCCGTTGGGAAATTTTTCCTCGCGGCGATTTGGGTTTACATCAAGCCGTGCGCCTTTTTTATGGATTCAAAAAGAAAATCGGTGAAAAAGAAGTAGTCAAAATTGCCCGTCAGTGGGCCGGATGGGAATCGTTGGCTACGTATTATCTATGGCATGCGCTGACGCACGCGAGAGCAAACGGCCAATAGCAACCGGAAAGGGTTCATGGAATTTAGCATCATCGATATTTTTCTGTCGTGTTTTGCCACGCTCTATGGTGTATTCGTTTTCATTTTAACGCTTGCTTTATGGATCTATCGTTCTCCGCGTTCTCAAAAACAATATTTTGTCAGCGTTTTAATTCCCGCGAGAAATGAGGAACGCCACATCGGCGACTGCCTCGAAGCGCTGGCCAAACAAGATTATAATCAGGATTATTTTGAAGTCATCATTATCAATGACCGCTCGACAGACCAAACGTCGGCCATTGCCTGCTCATTCACACCACGAATCAAAAATCTTAGCGTTATTGAAATTACTGAAACTCCGGCCGATATGGCTCCAAAAAAATATGCGTTGAATGAAGGTATTAAAGCGGCAAAGGGCCACATTATTTTATGTTCGGATGCGGATTGTTATGCCGAAGTTTCATGGATACGTACGATGACGGAATGTTTTGCGCCGGAAGTGGGGATGGTCATCGGGTATTCACCGATTGAACCGAAAAATCCGTGGTCGGTTTTTCATCATTTTGTTGCGCTGGATTCATTGGCATTGGCTTCGGCGGCGGCGGCAAGTTGCGTGTGGAATAAACCGGTGACGGCAACGGGCCGCAGCCTGGCGTACCGTAAAGAAGCATTTAATGAAGTCGGAGGCTTTTCGAAAATCGCGCATTTTATTTCCGGCGACGATGATTTACTGCTGGGATTATTTAAAAAAACAAAATGGAAAATGGCCTACAATATCCGGCGCGATTCACTGGTATTGACACAACCGCCAGCGACGTTCAAACAATTTGTGAATCAGAAGATCCGGCAGGCTTCAAAAGGCCGTCATTATTCATGGAATATGGTTGCCGCGCTGGTGGCATATTATAGTTTTAATCTTATGCTGATGACGTATGCGCCGTTTTACTTATTTGACGGGCAATCGAATTTCTGGAAATGGTACCCGTGGATTGCCAAATTTTCCTCGGATTTTATTTTACTTTTCGTCGGCGCAGTACGATTCAGAAAATTATTTTTCTTAATCATGTATCCGCTTTTGGCTTTCTTGCATCCATTATATATAGCCGTTTTCGGCGCGTGGGGGCAATTCGGAAAATTCGAGTGGAAAGATGCCACGCATGAAAAACATTTGAAAGTTTGATATGACGGTAATCATTACACTGTTCGCAATAGCGCTGGGAATTTACGTCGTGATGGGATTGTTATTTGCGATGGGGCTGTTCTTGCCGGCTCGGCAGAAAAATGGCGCACAACTTTTCGTATCGGTAGTTATTGCTGCGCGCAATGAAGAACGGTCGCTGCCGGACTGCCTTTACAGTGTTTTAAATCAGACTTATCCGGAGAATCTTTTTGAAGTGATTGTCGTCGATGACCGTTCTGAAGACCGTACCGCCAGCATGGTACAACAATTCGCCGAAAAACATTCCAATGTTAGATTGATCCAAATAAAAGAAAAAGCTGAGAAAATTTCAGGTAAAAAAAATGCACTAGAACAGGGCATCAAAGTTTCGCGCGGCGACATTCTGTTATTTACAGACGCGGATTGTACAGTGCAAAACACATGGATTGAAGGTATGGTACGATATTTTACTAACGACGTCGGTTTAGTGATCGGAGCATCGTTTACGAAATCGGCTGCATGGTTTGAGCGGCTGCAATCGTTTGATTTTGCGGCGATGAAAGCGGCGGCGTGCGGGATTACGAATTTAGGATTGCCTTTCGCTGCGAGCGGGCAAAATTTGGCTTACCGGAAGGCTGCGTTTGACGAAGTCGGAGGATTTGAAAAAATCCGGCATCGCATTTCAGGCGATGATGTTTTGATGATGCAATTGATCAGAAAATTAACGAAATGGAAAATTGTATTTTCCGATGATGTCGGAACTTTCAATTCGACGCGTCCTGAACCGACTTTACGGGCATTCATTCATCAACGCTCCCGCTGGGCGTCGAATACGGAAATGATGCTGACGATGAGCCCGATATTTTTTATTTATCTCGTTAGCGTGTATGCATTCAATGTAGGACTGGCGGGAGGACTGATCGCAGGAATATGGAATCAATTGATTCTGAGCATCGCGGTTTTCGGTTGGATCAATAAATTAATCGTCGATTTTTTAGTAACGTTTCTGGGGTTTAAAAAATTTAGTAAACCATTTTCATTTTCAATTTTTTTAACTTGGTTTTTCCTGCAAACTCCCTATGTCTTATGGGTTGGATTGCGAGGAGGATTGGGATTGTTTAAGTGGAAGTAACTGGGACTCATTTTAAAAATACCATCTCGCAGAGCCGCAATGACGCAAAGATATGCATCTTAGCGACTTGGCGACTTT
>JABWBZ010000235.1 GCA_013359335.1 bacterium | reverse complement strand
ATTTTGTCCGCCGATTCAGTAAGGTAAAGCAGTTGTTTCGTCAATTTATTGGATAAGTACAATGCGGTAAGCATTCCCAAGACCACGGCTATGGCCAGAACGCCGCCGACCAGTACGGCGGTACTGCGAATGATATCGTCCATGTATTTTTTTGACATGCCGACGTGGGCGTGACCGAGCACCGTTTCGCCGATAGGCGTGGAAATTTCATAATTTTCGATGTCGACCAATTCGCCTTTTTCATTCGAATTCTGCACACGGGTCAAATCGATTTTATAATCCGACGTTTTTTCACGAATCACGTTTTCCTGCAAAACCTCGCGTTGGTTGTACGAGCCGACTTTAAATTTCTGCGCGGCGACTTTATTTTCTTTATCGGAAATGTAGACGTACGACACGGCCGTGAATTTGGACGAGATATCGACAAGGTTTTGAATGTCCACTTCATCGTCGCCGACCAGCGGCCGTTCGACTTGTTTGGAAAGAGTCGTCGCGATGGCTTTACCGCGTTCCGTCAATTCCGTCTGAAGCGATTCGGAAACGAGGTTGATCACCAGGAGGGTGATGCCGACGCCGATGACGAGCGCGCCGCTCACGATAACCATCGGAACTTTCCATTTGAGACTAAGGCCTTTCGCCATGGTTGCACTCCGGAATTTATAACGATTTGATCTGTTTCAGCATGTACTGCTGAAAAGTTACCTGTTTCGCCGGGTCGTAGATTTCGTTGCTGATCGATTCGACGAGGCCGGCCACTTTATCTCTTGGAAAACTTTTCCGGTCTTCTCCGAACGATTCCACTACGTCGTCGATAATGATCGACGCTACGGGACCCATCAACTGGATCAATTCATTTTCGAGGTTTTTGAAAAAGTTTTCATTGAGCGTTTCTTTTTTAACGGGTTGAGCGAGACTTCCGGCGGCGACGACGCCCGCCTCGATCAACGCATGAATGATACCGGCGATGTCCAAGTCGCGCATGTTCAGTTTTTGAGCCGCTTCACTGACGGAAACTTCGCCGCTTTCAAAAAGATTCAGCACTTCCCAGTCGCGGCCTTTGAGTTTGACATTCGGCGGAGGCGGCTGACCGGTTTTTTTAAATTTGATATTGAATGAAGGAATGGTATGGCGAATGCGTTCCCATGCCTGGTAGAACTGCGCGCCTTCATTGAGCAGTTGCTGCGTGTCTTTGTCGATCGTTTGCTGATTCGTTGTCGCATCAGGTTCGAAAGCAAATTTACCCGAACGCCAAAGGATGAGTTCGTTGAATGCGGGTTCACCAAGATACGTATCGCACACGGCGTGAACGATCTTACCACCCTTGAGATAAATTTCGCCAATTTCCCGTTGATCTTCTTTTTGAAGTATCAGCTTGCCGTCCCGGCTGCCGGACGACAATAGTTTTAAAATATTGATGACTTCGAGATAGGCCAAATTGCCTGTTAATACGCTCGACATAGGTTATTTCCCTTGAGTGGGTTAATCTAACTCACGGTTTCCACCAATGACCAGGACTCGGGATCCATATTGCTTCGAACCAGGAAGCTGCGGCGCGTCGTTTCGATTTTGCCGACGCGTTTTTGGAATTTTTTGTCCGCTTCCATGTCGGCTATAGCGACATTAACGGTCAGACGCAGCATGGCAAGGCTCACGCCCGGTTCGCACAAAATGATCAAGGTGTAGTTGTGTTGTGTGTAAGCAATGACTCGGCCGTTGTCGAACTTGAGATCGTATTCGGTAATCGGCGTCGCCAGACGGTCGAAAATAGCCGTCATTTGCACGACGTCTTTGGCGATTTCCTCGAACGTTTCTTTGTCGAATCCTTGCGGGGCCGAATTAAAAACGACTTCACCATCATTGAAGTAGATGAAAGCCGTGCGGACTCCGGATACTCCGGTTATTTCTTCGAGTTTTTCTTTCATACTAAACGGTCATTCTCGACTTAAGGATTCTGTTGCTTGATGCGTTCGAGCGCTTGTTCGACAGTATCGGAAGACATCTTGGGATCGACGATTAACTTTACAACGTCTTCACTCCATTTGGACACGATTTTTTTGTCGTTTTTTCCTGCAATGAATCCGATTTTAAACGTTCCGGACTTGGATGCGCGTCCGATTTTTTCGATCTTACGCAGGACAAACGCCATGGCGGCCGAGGTGCGTTTGCCATTGGCAATGCTTTCTTCCATCAGAATTTCGCCAAACGAATTACCGATAAGAACGCCGTTGACGCCATTGATGTTTTTCAATTCCTTGCTGAATTTGGACAACGCGTCGCCTTTGGCTTCTTTGGCTTCGTCGATAAGTCGAAGACCTTCCATCAATACGTTGCTCCACGGAGTATTGATAGTACGTTTGGGTGGTGGAACATTATTTTCGACTTTAAAAGGGCCTTCTTTGATCTGGAGAATTTTGTAAACGGCTTCATCGCCTTCGTGGCCGGCGTATTCGGCATGTACGATATTGCCTTCAGCAAAATAGATTTTACCGACCTTCTTCTGATGTTCGACCGTAAAAAGCGCCTGGTTTTTCTCCATACAGTTGAGTTGTACGATATTCGTCAGTTTAAGGTCTTTTAAATTGCCTACTAATGCCATAAACGGTTTACTCTTAGTTAAGCGCCGAAGCGATGATTTCTTTCATCAATTTGATTTCAAAAGGTTTTTCGATATAGCGGTATGCGCCGTTGTTAAGCGCTTCTTCCTTCTTTTCATCCGAACCGTAAGCCGTCATCATGATCACGTGCGTTTGGGGATGTTCCTGTTTGATGCGTTTGAGTAATTCGATTCCGGTAATACCCGGCATTGTAATGTCAGTGACGACAATGTCGAAAGGATTGGAAGAAAATTTTTCCCAGGCTTCGTTGCCGGAAGACGCCGTAACGACTTCATAATTTTCTTTGGAAATGATGAAAGATTGATACAAGCTGAACGTCAGCGTCTCCTCATCATCGACAATAAGTATCCGTTTTAGTTTTCCAGACATACAGGGCCTCTATGTCTATCGTTCCAATGGAACCAGAGAGTGGTATCTATCATGTAACGACATGTAACGAAATAGATGAGATCAGTGGTGTGCGTATCGTGTAAAACCCCAATTTATGATAGGGTTTAAAATCTAAAAAATATAGGCAAAACTTTATAGTTTGTCAATAACTTTAAAGGATTTACATCCGATGAAATTTATGTCGACAAGACGTAATCAACTTCCATCATCCTGTAATGGGCTTCGGACATTCCCAGATGCCGGTAAATCTGAAAAGCCCTGTCATTGTTGGTCTCGACGTACAAACGCAGGCCGCAAACATTGGGTACATGACGGCTTTTTTCTGAAATATAGGCGTATAGTTTTTTAAAAACGCCGAGAGTACGGAAAGCCGGATCGACATACACGCTTTGAATCCACCAGAAAACGCCATTTCGCCAGTCGCTCCACTCGTACGTAATCATGAGTTGACCCACAACGTGTTGTCCCGTTTCAGCGACACAATAAAACCCATATTCCGGATGATCGAACATAAATAAAACGCCCGACGACGCCATGCCGTGATCCAAAATTTTGTTTTCAGTTTCTCTCGCCATAGCGCAGTTAAATTGTACAATGGTTTGGATATCTTTTGTTTCAGCTTGCCGGATATTAATTGATTCCATAAACAGTAACTGTTTAAAAAGTTGATTTAAAGAAATGATTTTAAAAACATAATAATATGCTAATAACTGCTTAATAAAATTAATATTTATTCTTCACCATAACCGGTATGCAACCGTAATTTTTAAACGTTTCGGCTATTGCGTTTTTTACATTCACATTATACATTCTTTTCATGAAAATCAGTGTCATCATTCCTGCGTACAATGAAGAGGCCATTATTGGCAAATGCCTAGAGGCGGTTTTCCAAGCAGATAAACCGTCCAATCCTTTGGAAATTCTGGTCGTGAATAATGCCAGTACCGACCGTACAGCGTCGATTGCGTCGTCTTATTCCGGAGTGCGCGTCGTGACAGAAAATCAAAAAGGCCTGACTAAAGCCCGGCACTGCGGGCAAGCCAATGCAACCGGTGATGTGCTGGTCTATATCGATGCGGACACCAAAATTCCCAAACATTTACTGCAATACGTTGAAAAAAAATTTTCCGACGATCCCAAATTAGTGGCCATGTCCGGCCCGTATAAATATCATGACTGGACGTGGTACGGGCGGCTGACGCTCTGGCTATACCATTGGCTGCTCGTTCCTATCACGCAATTGGTAGTGAACCGCTTACTGCACAAAGGCAGCGTTTTTTACGGAGGCAATTTTGCATTGCGCAAACCGGTGCTCGATCGCATCGGCGGATTTGATACCGGGCTGGAATTTTGGAGCGAGGATACTCAAATCGGGCGCCGAATGAGCCGCGAAGGACGGGTTCGTTTTTTTCACCGCGCCTATGTATTTACTTCAGCCAGGCGGTATTACGAAGAAGGATTTGTACGCGTGTTGATGCGTTACATTATGAATTTCTTCTGGGATATTTTTTTTCATCGGCCTTTTACGCGCGGTTACAAAGACGTACGCAAATCCGTTTCCGCTTAATTCAAAAACATCTTTTTGAAAACCTTCCTTTCGTTATTACTTTTTATTTCATCCAGGTCGATCCACAAACGATTTTTAACCGCTTTTTGCTGCCCGGATCCGTATGCCCATTCGATTTTAAAAAATGTATCCATCCGCAATGGAAAAGCAAAATCAAAATTAGTCCGGCGTATCAGTATGGGAATGGATTGAGTTTCGTTGACATAAACTATCAAAGCGGCATTGTCGATCGGTAATTCAATTTCTCCTTTCCCAGTCAGCCAGTAATTTTTTTTATGCATCAATTGAACATCACATTGCAGCGTTGAAAACTTAGCTGCCGTCAACCGGTTACGTAGATCGATCAGATTGTCATCGTTTAATTGATACTGAAAAAACACTACATATTCATTGGTGTGATAGTTTTCGGCATAAGCGATCGACATGTCGAGTGGGCCGTCGGCCGGCCATTCGGTAATCACCGTAACACGGCTTTTGTCTGAATCGAAAGTCTGTGAGCTTCCGTTGATAGTCAGAAGCATACCACGGTCGGATTGAAATACCGTATTCAGGACGAGAAATTTTTTTTTCTGCAATTGAACGTTTAATTCCGAAAAAAAAATATTCCGGTTACTGAATACTTGCGTCGCGTAATTCGAGATGCGGTATGTTTTGAATTTTGTGCGGAGCTTATTGATCAGCGTGTCGGTGACCGAACTGTCTTTGTGCAAAAAAACGCCGATGCCGATATGGGTAAAATCGGTACGTTCGATATTGGCGCGATGTCCGGGACTATTGAGCCATTGCTCCATAAAACGTTCGGCGATCTGATCGTCCGAGCCGTCGATGCTGTTGACCGCCACATTTTCGCCGATGGCAAA
>JABWBZ010000012.1 GCA_013359335.1 bacterium | reverse complement strand
CGGACTTGGCGCGTACGGAAATTATTCAATTCGCATTCTTGAACCGAAAGAATTTTTCCGTAAAGTAGTGGCCGGCGCCGAGCTGTATAAAGTGGAAGATCTTCAGAAAATTATTTCATCGCGTATCACGCAGCCGCTGACCGATATCCTGGCCACGTCGCGATACGCCTACACGGAAGTGGATGCCAATCGTGAAGAAATTGCCGCTGCGTTGGAGATAAAACTAAAAACGATTTGCGTCGATCTCGGATTTGAAATGCTGGACGTGCGAATCGAAGGAACGAGTTTTGACGAAGCGACTGAAGCGCGCATCAACAAAATCGCCGATATGACGGCGGAAGCGCAGGCATTGAATGCGCTGGGCATCAATTACGCGCAAAAGCAACAACTGGAAGCGCTGAACAACGCGGCGAAAAATGAAGGTGGTATTGCCGGGCTCGGTGCGAGCCTGACGGCAGGACTCGGCCTCGGACAGGCAATGGGCAATGCTATGAACACCATGAATACGCAGCAGAAATCAGAAGACGATCCGATGCAGAAACTCGAAAAACTCAAAAAGATGTTCGACAATCAATTGATATCCGAGGATGAATACAAAGCCAAAAAAGCGGAAATTCTGTCGAAAATGTAGTTAGCAAAACGGAGGAGTATGAAATCGTTTTTATTTACGGCGGTTATCTGTCTATGTTTATTCGGATGCTCCAAGCAACAGGAAGAATTATTTACCGTCCGAATCACGCTTGGAGATTCGGCCATGACGTGGTCCGACGGCCGGCTGATTATGAATCTGGATTCACTGCCAGCATCATGGACAATTCCGGCCTTATCGGATTCACTCGGAAACGTGCAAGCGGTGAAACAGGATTCGGAGTATTATTCCGGGCGAACCTATTCTTCACGTTTAATAGTTGATGTTCGAAATAATGTTGCTTCGAAGTTACTGATAATGACGGCCTACAACGCACTTAAAAATCAATTTAATGAAACGCGGTTCATGTGGACGCTTCCGGATCGCCGTGTATTAGAAATTCCCGTTTTGGCTATGCAAGGGTACGGGCTCAATCACCAAGTAAGCCTTGGCTCAACAGGCATTTGGCTGGCAACTTATCAGCAACCTATTTATGATGCTCCGCCCGAACTGCCGCCGGACGATCCGATTCCCTACTCACTTGAAAATCCATTGGAAGAGGCAAAAGAACAAAAAGAAAAAACGGTCGATCAGAAAAAAGCGAAAGAATTGGCGGCTAAACGCGCTCAAAAAGCCAGGGCTCGGGTAACGATGGCTGCCCGCCGGCCATCGTTTGATCGTGTGTCGCATCCTATTAAAATTGAACGTATTGACGGTAAGTTGAACATCGCCGAATTCAAATCCAAACTGGCTTGGCTTACGGCGGAACTTGGCAAAATCGGTTACGTGAAAGGCCGTCATTTCTACATATCAGTCAACGATCAGGTTCCGGCTTCCGAATTTTTTGAAGTAGCAGAGGCCATTATCGAATCCGTTCCGCAAGAATCTTCTTTACAAAAAGCGGCCATTTGGGACATGGCGCCTCCACCTCCCCCGCAAGCGCCCGGCGGAGCATTTCGATATCTCAATGGACTAACGGCATCGTTCCGGGATTTTTCCATTTCTATCGGACGTAATATTTATGAAGATCGCCAGGATTCTGCAGGCGTTGACGGATCGCCCAATCATGATTTGCTTTGCATCGGAGGTTTGCTGTACACCGCTATCGAAGACAGCAACCTGTCCCGTATCAGGCTTTTACTGGATTACGGAATGGACGTTAATAGCTATCCATTCGAGGGGTTTGAAATCCGGCACAGCCGGTACGATGAAACGCTCGAAGGCCAGGAACGCCGTGAAGATTGGCACGGGTACACGCCATTGCTGCTCGCAGTGTCAAAAAATCAGACTGACGTCGTGCGGTTTTTAATCCAGCATAATGCCGATGTCAACCGACCCAGTAAAAGGTATACGTATAAATGGGGAGAAATAGAGTCGAAAGACAATCAATTCTATTGGGCGACGAAAACAGCGACAGGGGGGCGGATTATTTCCCCGCTTAAACTTGCGCTAGAAAAGAAAAATGAGGAGATTACCAAAATTTTACAAGGAGCAGGCGCAAAGTAAAAGGTTTTTATTTCATGATTCATATTCTTGCCATTTCCGGCAGCCTAAGCCGTTTTTCTAAAAATACTATTCTGCTGCACGCCGCATCGAAATTGGCGCCGGAAGGAATTTACATCGATGTATTCGGCGGTCTCGGCGAATTACCGCCATTTAATCCTGACGTTGAAAGTTCGCCGCCGCAAGTTATTATCGATTGGCGCGAGCTATTAAAAAAATCGGATGGTTTGATGATCGCGTGTCCGGAATATGCGCACGGCGTGCCGGGCGTTTTGAAAAACGCGTTCGATTGGGTCGTCGGCAGCGGTGAGATCATGCATAAACCGATTGCGCTGATCAATACGACGCCCAGTTCAAAATTTGCCGTGCCTTCATTAAAAGAAACGCTGACCGTCATGATGGGGGTGGTCGTGCCCGAAGCGTCGTTGGTTATTCCAGTAGCCGGAAATAAATTCGATGAAGCGGGAATGATGGCGAATCAGGAAATTTCGGGGATGATAATGAGGTCAGTGGAGGCGTTAGCTGAAAGCATTAGAAAAACTTGAAATGATTTATTAAAATCAAAACCCCTCACGACTTAACATGAGGGGTTTTTTAGTTTTCAAACCTATGAGGTTTTAAAACCTCATAGGTTTAGATTTTATTTAAATATCTCGCCAAAAAAAGTTTTCATTTCATTCCAGGAGGATGTGTCTGCGGCGGCATTGTAAGCAAGAGGCAAATTAAATTTTTTTCCCAATTCATCCGCACCGGGATTCGTAAAGCTGTGCATGGCGCCTTCGTAAGATTTGAAGATGTAATTGACGCCGGCGTCATCCATTTCTTTTTTGAAAGCGTCAGCTTGTTCCAGCGGGATAAACGGATCGGCTGCACCGATGCAAGCCAGCACACGTGCTTTGACTTCTCCTTTTTTTGCCGGTGTATCCGTATTGAGGCCGCCATGGAAACTGACGACGCCTTTGAGACCGACGCCCTGGCGCGCCATATTCAGCACGGTTGATCCGCCGAAACAGTAACCGATCGCGGCAATTTTATCCGGATCGCAATTCGGATTGGCTTTCAGTATTTCCATCGCTTTCATAAAACGATCTTTCGCGCCGGGACCGCGTTTCATAACTTCGCCGGCGAATTTACCGGCATCGTCCGGATGACCGGCGGTTTTGCCATCGCCATACATATCGACGGCGAAAGCAATATAACCCATTTCCGCCAGCATTTTAGCGCGTTTACGGGCATAGTCATTATGGCCCCACCACTCATGGACGACGAGCACGCCTGGGCGTTTGCCTTTTTGTTCGCCATCGTAAACCAAAAATCCTTTCATGGTGACGCTGTCAGCGGAGTAGGCAATTTCCTCGCTGATCAACTGTTTTTCTTTCGGCGGAGCATCGGTTTTTTTAGCGCATGCCGCCGAAAAAACAAACATAAGAAGAGTTAATGAACGGAAGATCATAACCATTCTCCTTAAATTAATTTAGGCTTTGGGATTAAAGAGAATGTAAAATTCTGAAATTAAGATACAAGAAAAATGATGCGCCATCATTCATTCATTCTTTTGAAAGAATCATCCGTATCGTCAAACCACAATACTTTCATCGCGTCGATTTTTTTTCCGTCCGTTGGAAAATAAAATCGGTAGTCTTTACGCCCTTCGGCTGAAAACACGCCTTGGCCCATATACGTTAATTTTCTTTTCAGGCTGCCGTTGTCGAAATACAGTTGCTTGTTTTCCAAAATAATTTTTCTATTGCCATCATAGATCCCAACGATTGATCGGAGATATTGTTCGTCGGCCATTTCCGGATTGAGATAAGTTTCATATTCAAAGCCCAGCCACTGCCCGGCGTGTTTTAGCTTTTTATCTTTGGCCGTTTCCTTAAGCAGGCGGCACACTTCCGACATGGCTTTATTAAAATTAAACGACGCATGCGATGACGGTACAACGACGTCCGGTGTAATGCCTTTGCCATCGAAATTGGCTCCCGATTTGGCCGTTCCGCTCACAGCCGTCGTGATAAACATGTACAACACGTCGTTGATGACAAACAATTCGCCCGGGTTGCCTAAACCTTTTGTTTGCCCGCCGACCAAAACAGCTCTTTTATATTCTTTGAGACACGCAGCCAAACCCTCTGCCGCCGAGGCTGTATTGTTACTGACAAGGATAAATAGCGGTACTTCGGTTAATTTTTTAATTGCCGGATCTTTTATTGTGTACGATTCTTTCAGCTCATTATTTTTTCTGAAACGAAGCTCTCCGATTTTAGTCGCTTCCGGTAAAAAATAACTTAGAATAAAATCCATCGTCTCTGACGGCCCGCCGCCGCATTCCGATAAATCCAATATGATGGCTGATGAATTGGAAATGAAATTCATCGCCCCGGTCAGCGTTTCTTTACAATATTTCAATTCGACGAAATTATCGAGTTTAAAATAACCGATATTACCATGCAGGATTTCTACTTTTCGCATTCTGAAATTTTCACTTTTCAATAATTCAATAAATCCTTCATCCGGAGCCTGCTTTTCTCCGGCGGCATCCTTTCGTAGCTGACGAACAATCTTGGGACTAAAATTAATTTGAAGATGTCGGTCGTTTGACAGGCTGAGTAAATCGCGATTTAATTGATCGCCGAATGAATCCAGTGTTTCAAATGAATCGTACTGATTGGTCTCCAATTTTTTTTGTAATTCCTTTCCCATGACATCCGCTTTTTCGACAAAGACGTAGTTGTCCTTGAGCAACGAGACAACTTTGGCAACGATTTCTTTTTTTTGTGCCGGCTTCAATTTGGCGTCAAGATCTTGTGCATTGCAACGATTGAGAACACCTATACAGAATAACATAGACAGGCAAACGACTGTTTTCATAAATCTCCTTTAGTTTTGGAACTTCATAATGACATTGATAGAACTGTTTTAACTAAAACGCATGAGGCAAGCGAATGGTTAACAGCCGGTTTTTTGATTGGCAAAATTGTATTTTCTTTGCTACTTTTGCGCCGCTATTGCTATCATCAACTGATCAGGACCTGAATTTTTCTTATGCCCAACGAATCTTATTTGCCGTCACTTTCAGAAAAAAAACAGTACGTCAAATCTATGTTTGACCGCGTGGCCTCACGGTATGATTTTCTCAATCATTTGCTCAGCCTTGGCATTGATATTTACTGGCGGCGGCAGGCGTTAAAGCTGATTAATTTTCAGATGAATCCTCGATTGCTTGATCTGGCCACGGGCACGGGCGACGTGGCGGTTGCCGCCGTGAAAAACGGCGCCCGGAAAGTAGTCGGAGTGGATTTATCGCACGGTATGTTGATTTACGGCCATGAGAAAATTCGTAAGAAAAATTTACATCAGCAGATTTTTATGGTGTGCGGCGAAGCGGAAAAATTGCCGCTGCCTGACGGTTGCGTCGATGCGGCTACGATTGCGTTCGGTATTCGCAACGTCGAAGATATTCCGAAGTCGTTGAGCGAAATGGCGCGCGTATTGACCGGCTCGGGAATCGTCGTTATCCTGGAATTTTCCATGCCCCGATTGCCCGTGTTTAAGCAACTTTACAAATTATATTTCGAAAAAATTCTTCCGGCTGTCGGTTCGTTATTTTCCAGCGATAAAAAAGCGTATCATTATTTGCCCAATTCCGTTATGAAATTTCCGGAGCGCGAGGCATTCAAACAACTTTTGGAAAATACCGGCTTTGCCAACGTTCGTTATTTCGACATGACGCTGGGTATTGTGACGGTGTATTGCGGGATTAAACTGTAATTAGGCAATACTTTTCCGAGCTCGCTGGTTGAGCTGGGAGAATTTGAATTTGGTTTACAATAGAATAAAAAACTCTTTATATTGCGAAAAGTTATTCATGAGGACTTAACAAACTATTTTTTATGTCACTGATTACAAAAAACGTCAATGAATTTCTAAACGAACTTGCTTCGTCGTCGCCGGCGCCGGGCGGCGGGAGCGTTTCGGCATTGGCCGCTGCTTTGGGTACGGCTTTAGTCTCGATGGTGAGCCAATTGACCATCGGGAAGAAAAAATACGCCGCCGTTGAAAATGAAATGAAGGAATTATTACAAGCAAGCGAAAAACTGCGCGCCGAAGCGGCGGCATTGATTGACCGCGATACGGAAGCGTTCAACGTTGTCATGAACGCGTTCAAGTTGCCGCAGACCAACGACGCCGAAAAGCAGCATCGCGCCGGAACCGTTGAAGCCGCGACGAAACAGGCTACGCTGGTTCCGCTCGATCTGATGAAACTGTGCGCGCAAACGATCCGCCTTTCCAAACTTGTTGCTGAAAAAGGGAATACCAACGCGCTCAGCGATGCGGGTGTGTCGATGCTCTTGATTCAGGCCGGCTGCCGCGGCGCGTATTACAACGTCAAAATCAATTTATCCGGAATCACCGACGCCAATTTCGTAAAAGAAATCGGCGCGTCGGCTGCGGCCATCATGGCCGAAGTTGATCAAACTGCGCGGGAAATTCAACAACGCGTCGAAGCCTCGTTTGCCTGATCATGCCAATACAATTTGACATTACGCTTACGCTGATCGTTGCGGTCGGACTTATTGTGTTTACATATTTTTTATACGTGGGCCGACACCAAAAGAAAAAAATGTCTCAGCGCCGCGAGCGTTTGAAAAATAACTGGAAAGACCGGCTTGAGTGAAATTATGAGTGAACCCAAAGACGACAAAGATTTCGAAAAACAATCGCTGATCAAAGGCGAAGTGCAGGACGAGGTCGACCGGAAATTGTTCGAACTTTCCGCGCTCTTCGAAATCAGCCAGTTGTTGAATTCCTCTCTCAATCTGACATCCATTGCGGACAATATTTTATTGTCGCCGATGGGACGCATGATGATCAATAAAGGCGTTTTCCTGATGCATCGCGGCGATCATCATTTTGAAGTATACACGCTCAAAGGTTTGTCACGCGAACTCATCGGCAAAAAACTGCACATGCCCGATTTGCCGCAGAAGCCTTTTTTATTGGAAGAAATTAAAAGCAACGGTTTCCTGTGGTTGTCGTTTTTTGAGCAATTCGATATCAAATTATTTTTGCCGATCGTTTTGCGTAATGATACGCTTGGACTGGTGGCGTACGGAAAGAAATTAATCGGCAAAGGTTATATTGAAAGTGAAATTGAGTTTCTGTCATCGATGGCCAACATCGCCGCCACCAGCATTCACAACGGCGTCGTGTTCGAGGAACTGAAGAGCGTCAATGTCAAGCTGGATAAAAAAATTCAGGAACTCAACACACTCTTCGACATCGGAAAGGAACTCAATGCGGTTCTCGATTCTAAACAGATCGTGAAGTTGCTGGGTTACGGACTGATGGGCGAAATGATGTTGAATAAATTTGCCGTGTATTTACGTCGCGGCGATTCGGTTGAACTGGTCGAGAAACGCGGGTTTGCAAAAATCGAACTGGATATTCCGCATTTGAATGCGTTATTCGACGTCGGCAGCGCGTATGCGCTTGAAGAAGCGGAAGAGGGCGAACTCAATTCCGTCCTGTCACGTAACGATGTGGTGTCGGTCGTGCCCATGCGCTCGCAGGATAAAACCAAAGGTATTTTGCTGCTTGGTAATAAAATTTCGTCCAAATCGTTTTCGAAAGATGAACTTAATTTTTTGTACACGTTATGCAACCAGGCAATGATCTCGCTGGAAAATGCCTGGCTTTTTGAAGATTCGCTCGAACGTAAACGCCTCGAAGAAGAACTGGCGCTCGCCCGAAAAATTCAAATCGGCCTTCTTCCGAAACAATTTCCGGAATGGAAAAATTGCGAAGTGTACGGCGTTAATATTTCATCGAAGCAGGTCGGCGGCGATTATTTCGACGTCGTCAAAATCGACGACAAAAATTATATCGTCGCGATCGCCGACGTTTCCGGCAAAGGTGTTCCGGCGTCCCTGCTGATGAGCAACGTGCAAGCCAGTTTGCTCGCGCTGAGCGGCGAAGTCAAGGCGTTCGATCATCTTGTCGCAAAAGTTAATAACATCATTCATGCAAATACGGATTCCGACAAATTTATTACTTTTTTCGGTGGCGTTCTGAATCTGGATGCGATGACATTTACGTACGTCAATGCCGGCCACAACCCGCCCTACTGGGTCAAAGCCGACGGTTCGCTTCAAATGTTAGAAAAAGGCGGGCTCTTGCTGGGCATGATGCCGCACATGCCTTATGAAATGGATACGGTACGGCTGCAGCCAAACGAAAAAATCGTCATGTTCACCGACGGCGTGACGGAAGCGATGAACGAACAGGATGAACAATACGAAGAACCGCGGCTTGAAAAACTTCTCCAATCCAACCTTCAGCTCTCTGCTAAAGAAACGACCGAACTCATTGCACAGGAAGTGAAAACATTTACCGGCAATGCGCCGCAATCGGATGACATCACGGTCGTCGTGATCAAGGCGAAGTGATACCTGCCGCTTAAGCACAAAAAAGTTTTTTTTGCAACGTAACGGAGTAACCAAATGAAATTCGGAATCATCATCGAAACTAAAGAATACGAAAAAGCGTGGAATGCATTTCGGTTTGCAGTTACTGCCAAAAAATCCGGCCATGACGTCAAAGTTTTTCTGATGGGCGAAGCTGTTGAATGCGAGGGTTTGACGCATGCGAAATACAATGTCGATGAGCAATTAAAACTTTTCGTCAAAGAAGGCGGAGAAATTCTGGCGTGTGGAACCTGTCTCAAGTCGCGTCAATTGGAAGGCACGGATGCATGCCCGATATCGACGATGATCGATTGCGTCCAATTAGTTGAGTGGGCGGATAAAACGGTGACGTTCTAGATTCAGCCGCAAAGCCGCAAACACACACAAATTTATTATAAAAAAACTCGCCTCTGCGTCTCAGTGGCAAAATATCTTATCGAATGAAAAAACTTAAACGTACATGGAATCCCACATCGTGGGTAAGCCTTTCGCCAAACGGAATCGGTAAAACCAAACCGAATCATTTTTTGGATATGGCGAAAATTATTTGGGAAAATCGTGATAATTTAAAATACGCCTGGAGAGTTTTATCCAAAGGCGTTTGCGATGGATGCGCGCTTGGCGTTGCCGGATTGCATGACTGGACGATCGACAGTACGCATTTGTGCATGGTGCGGTTGAAATTACTCCGGATGAATACGATGCGGGCATTTGATCATAAATTATTACACGATGTTGAATCGTTGCGACGCAGACCCAATCATGAATTGCGCGACATGGGCCGATTGGCGTATCCGATGATCCGGAAAAAAGGCGATAGAGGTTTCAGGCGTATTTCGTGGAACGAAGCGTATATATTCATTGCAGAACGTATTCGCACGACGACGCCCGATCGGCTTGCCTTTTATCTCACCTCGCGAGGAATTACCAACGAAGTGTATTACGTAGCGCAAAAAGTTGCGCGTTTTCTCGGGACGAATAACATCGACAATTCTGCGCGCATCTGCCATTCACCGAGTACGGGGGCGTTGAAACAAGCAGTGGGCGCGTCGGCTACCACATGCAGTTACAAAGACTGGTTCGAAACCGATCTGATCGTTTTTTTTGGATCGAATGCGGCGAACGATCAACCTGTGACAATGAAATATTTGTACTACGCCAAAAAAAACGGCACGAAAGTCGTTTGCGTCAATCCGTATCGTGAGCCGGGGATGGAATTTTACTGGGTTCCGTCCGTAACAGAAAGCGCTGTCTTTGGCACGAAAATCACTGACGAATTTTTTCTCGTGCATACCGGCGGTGACATCGCTTTTATCAATGGCGTCATAAAAATTCTGATAGAAGAAAATTGGATCGATGAAGGTTTTATCCGTCAACACGGCGCCGGATTTGACGAACTCAAACGCGTTCTTCAAAACGAATCATGGAGCGATCTTGAAAAGTTGTCAGGAGCCGCGCGCGATGAAATGACTCGTTTTGCAAAAATGATCCATGAAGCGAAACGCGCCGTCTTCGTCTGGAGCATGGGCATTACGCAGCATTCGTGCGGCAGTGACGGCGTTCGTGCAATCATCAACCTGGCGCTGACGAAAGGATATGTCGGACGTCCTGGATGCGGACTCATGCCCATCCGCGGTCATTCGGGCGTTCAGGGCGGCGCGGAAGTTGGCGCCTATGCGACGGTATTTCCCGGTGGAAAACCGGTTACTCCTGAAAATGCCGAAACGCTGTCACGTCAATACGGATTTCCAATTGCCGGAGAACGCGGCCTCAGCGCCGTTGAAATGATCGAACACGCCGCTGAAAATAAAATTGACGTGCTTTATCAAGTTGGCGGCAATTTCACGGAAGTTTTACCGGATCCTGAATTCGTTCGCGATGCCGTCAGCCGCGTGCCTCTCAGGGTGCATCAGGATATTATCGTCACGCAACAAATGCTGATTGATCCGGTCGATACGGTTATTTTGTTACCTGCAAAAACACGATATGAACAGCGGGACGGCGGTACGGAAACGACGACGGAACGAAGAATTATATACAGTCCTGAAATCGGCGGACACGTCGTTGGCGAAACGAAAAGCGAGTGGGAAATTTTGATGGAATTGGCTGAACATACCTATCCGGAAAGAAAACATCAGATTCATTTCGATTCGGGTTGGGGTATTCGTGAAGAAATTGCCAAAACGGTTGAATTTTATGACGGCATTCAACGTCTCAAAAAAAGCGGAGATCACGTCCAGTGGGGCGGAGAAAGACTTTGCGATGGTTGGAATTTTAAAACCGCAAACGGAAAAGCCAATTTTTTTGTTGTTCAACCAAAAGAAATCGAACTCGACGGGAAATATTTTCATGTGTCGACGCGGCGGGGGAAACAGTTCAACAGCATGGTTCAGGCGGAACACGATCCTTTGACGGGCGCATTTCGTGACGCGATTTTTCTGAGCCACCATGATGCTGAAAAGCTGAATCTGAAAAACGGAGATGCGATCGTTTTGAAAAATGAACAAGGGCAATTCAAAGGCCGCGTGAAGATTGCTCCGATCAAACCGCAAAATATTCAAATCCACTGGCCGGAAGGGAATGTATTGCTCAAGCGCGGCGTGATGGATAAAGAAGTGTTGATCCCGGATTATAATGCGGTGGTTGAAATTGAGAAATTATGATTTATGGCTGAACGTTTTTCCGCTTTACTTTAAAAAAAATATGTTTTAGTTTTTTTCGCAGTTTAAAGGAGATGACATGCAATATTGCCAAGTGTATTTGAGGGGAGATATTTATAAAAGGGTGAAACAGTTCGCCGATCTGGAAAATGAAACGCCAGAAGAATTTTTGAGCGAATATTTAGAGCCGCTTTTGAGAAAACCATTACCGAAAAAGATTTCAAAAAAAAAATTTGAAAAAGCGCTTATCGAGACCGCAGGTATTTGGGAGCACAAAAAAGGTACTACAATTGACGTCGCCGATCGTTTGAGAAGGAAAATAGGAACGCGCGTGAATGAAACTCATTAAGTATGCTGATCCTGCTGAATATCCTGGAATTATAGATTCCACAGTCATTATCGATCATTTCCGAAATTACAAAAAAGCCTCTGATTGGATATTAGAGCTTCCTGAAAATCATAAAATTATTTCATTAGTCACCTATGCTGAATTAATCGAAGGCTGTGATGATAGAACGTCACAGCAGAAGGTGTCGGTTTTTTTCAATGGATTTAAAAAGCTGCCGATCAATGAAGTTATTTCTGAATCGGCCATTGATTGGTTTGAAAAAATGAAATTGTCTCACAACACAAGCTTCATGGATTGTCTCATTGGCGCAACAGCCTATGCATTCAAGCTTCCTCTCTATACTCATAATATAAAACATTTTAAGCCAATGCCCATCACGGTGATTATCCCTTATTAACGCTCGATTGAAGTTCCATTTTTAGGATTCATCTTCCTTTTTTAATTTGCCTTGGCTGATTTGGAAAGTTTAAACTTTTCCGCTAGCGTATTTATAAAATTCGTAATTTCATCCTATGAAAAAACCATCCATCGATTCATTCATTGTGTATTCCTTTAAAAACGGCCGTTGGCAGGAAAAAAAAGACGCGCTGACGGGTGAAGAACCGTTGGAAATCATTGTAACCGATCCCGCCGGTGAGCACAAGAAAACGATGGCCGTGACGATGAGGACTCCGGAACACGATGATGAACTTGCGACTGGTTTTTTATTTTCAGAAGGATTGCTTAACGATAGCTCTGAAGTTCTGCAAATAAAAATGAAGGATGCTAACACTATCGTTATTGCCGTAGATGAAAATACATTTGAGCGAATCAAAGACTCGGAGAGTCTCAATCGTTATTCGTTTGTCAATGCAAGCTGCGGCGTTTGTGGGCGGACGTCGATCGAATCCTTGAAGGAAAAGGGATTTAAGCGCATCCAATCCGATTGGAAAATTTCCGCCAAAACGATTTTGACGTTTTCCGATCAGATGCGTTCCGCTCAAAAAGTTTTTGATGCGACGGGCGGGTTGCACGCGGCCGGGCTTTTTACGGCGGCAGGCGAATTGGTTTGCGTTCGCGAAGACATTGGCCGCCACAATGCCGTCGATAAGATCATCGGGCATGTATACGAGCAAGGTCTTTTACCCCTCAACAATCATATTATTATGGTCAGCGGACGATTGAGCTATGAAATCGTTCAAAAGGCTGTGAGTGTGCAAACGCCGATCCTTGCGGCGATTTCAGCGCCATCCAATCTTGCCGTTAAAACAGCGTTTGAATTCGGTCTGACGTTAGTCGGCTTTCTTCGCAGCGACCATTTTAATGTGTATACCTACGAGGATCGGATTAGTTAGCCACAAAAACTTCGGACGCTGAAACCGAAGCCGGTTATTCCGAGTCCGGTGAATCTGTTTATGACAGACAAACTTCATAACAGATGTCTCGTTACACTCGGCATAACCATATAGTCAAAACGTTATTTCGGAAGTGATAAACCCGGCAGACTGAACCACGGGTGAATTTCAAAAACCATTCCGCCCGCTTTCATCCACGCATCCTCACTTAACCACTTTTCAACTTCTTTGGCATCGGCTGTATTAAAAATTGCAATGCCTCTCAAATCCGTATCGTCGACCAACGGGCCCCAAATTAATAATTTGCCTTCGTCGTGTAATTGAAAGAGATGAATCAAATGTTCCTTCTGCAATCGTTCAGCCGTCGTAGTGTCGAAATCGGACTTTGGGCCTGATTTGAGCAGAGCTAATGTAAACGGCCGGCCGGTTTGAATTTTTTCCTGTACTTTCGCCCAAGCGACGTCGTTCTTTTCCTGTGCCATTGTCAAGGTTCCTCCTGTGATAATTAATAAAGCAATTGCCATTCGCATGAAATGTTCCTTTCAAAAAGCATTCTTTCCATAGACGAATAACGATTGCAAAAATCGACATACTTTAAAAAAATAAAACTGTCTAAAAAAAATCCAAATGTCATGCCGAGTAAAGCGAGGCATCTGTAGAAGAAATGAACAAATTCCCCTCTACAGATTCTTCGTTCCGTTACCGGAAACTCAGAATGAGATAGGTGTCTTTTTTGGACAGTTTTATTTAAAAAAACATTTGAGAATACAATCAAACCATTTCGGTTTCGTGCTTATGTTCCAATGATTCCATGCCTACGATGCCTTCTTCCATCCACGTGTAACGATTATTCAGAATATCTTTGGCTAATTTGTATTTGGCCACGTCATCGTTGGACCAGAGGGCGTGGAAGGAATTTTTAACGCGGCGCCGGGCATTGCGGCAGAAGATATCGGCGAGTTGAATCGCGTCTTTATTGCCCTGTTTGGCCAATTTGACTGCACGGCTCATCGTTGCCGACATCGCAAAAAGTTCGGCGCCGATATCGACCGCACGGAAAAGGAAAGCCTGTTTATAGGCCAGTTTAGCCTGATGCCGCATCATGCCGTGGAAAATTTCGCGGGATAATTTCCTCGTTGAACGGTTGACAAAACGCATGTGTTTGGCGAGAGAACCGAATTCAGCATACCGCGGCCACCACGCCCATCCGAGCCAGCGCGACGGATACCAAATTCCGTAAAATGCGGCGATTTTTGGCAACGCGGCGAATTTTTGTCCGAATGATTTTTTCGGATCGAGCATCGCACCCGCAACTTCGAGATGTTTATCGACGGCTTCGCGGGCAATAAAGAGGCGCATGATTTCGCTGGAACCTTCGAAGATCAGATTAATCCGGTAATCGCGCATCATACGTTCGACCGGAATCGGCTCTTCACCGCGCGCGCGAAGAGAATCGGCGGTTTCGTAACCGCGTCCGCCGCGAATCTGCAGCGTGTCATCGACGATTTTCCATCCGGCTTCGGTGTTGTACATTTTACCGACGGCCGCTTCAAGACGAATATCATAACCTTTGTCGGCCATCGCCGTGGATAAAGTTGCAACGGACTCCATCGCAAACGTCATCGATGCCATGTCGGCGATTTTTTGGGCAATCGCCTCGTGTTTGCCGACGGGTTGTCCCCACTGCACGCGTTCGTTGCCCCACTTGCGTACAATTTCCAAACAAGCTTTCGCCGTACCGGCTGCGCCGGCTGGCAGCGTGAGACGTCCGGTGTTGAGTGTGATCAGCGCAAGTTTTAATCCTTTGCCGCGCCCCCAGAGTAAATTTTCTACCGGGACACGAACATTGGTGAAAGAGAGCACGCCATTTTCCAAAGCTTTCAAGCCCATGAAACGGCAGCGATGTTCAACTTTCACGCCCGGCCAGTCGGTTTCGACGATAAAAGCGCTGATCGCACCGTCTTCGGGATGGCGCGCCATGACGACGATCAGATCGGCGATCGTACCGTTGGTGCACCATAATTTTTCACCATTCAGTATATACGATTGCCCGTCTTCGCTCAAGACCGCCGTTGTAGCAAGTTTGGCCGGATCAGAACCGGCTTCGGTTTCCGTCAGAGCGAAAGCAGACACTTCGCCTTTTACAAGGCGCGGTAAATATTTTTTCTTTTGTTCGTCCGTACCAAACATCATAAGTGGCTGCGGTACGCCGATCGATTGATGAGCCGACAAAAGAGCGATTACGTTACCGTCTTTAGAACAAATCAATTCCATGATTTTGTTGTATTCGGCTTGTGAAAATTCCAATCCGCCGTAATCTTTTTTAATTTTCATTCCAAATGCGCCCATCGCGATCAACCGATGCCGCGCTTCGATGGGAATCTGACCTTCGCGGTCAATAGCATCGGAATCAAGTTCGGATAAAAACTCTTTGAAGTGTTTGTAAAATTCCTGGAATTCAGGCCGGTTAATGCCTTTGACATCAGGATAGGGATGAACGAGATCGAGCCGTAAATTGCCTAGAAAAATCTCACGCAAGAAACTGGGACGATCCCATTTGCTTTCGCGTGCAGCTTCCGCCACCTGGCGGGCTTCTTCCTCGCTGACGTGTCGTTTGTCGTTAGCCATGTCAAAACCTCTCTTGGACGAAATAAATTCAGAAAAATAAAAGAAATGATTGTGGATAAAGCCGTTACTAAAAATATATTTCAGGAGTTGGTCTTATTCTCCAGGTCTCGAACTCTTTTCTCTAATCGAGCAATTTTTTCCAAAGCACGCGCATAGTTTAATCCGGGATATCCCAGCGATAAAAAAAATGCGGCATAAAGAATCATTTTGTTAGTGTTATCTTGGACGTAGAAAAGCAAACTGGCAATCAAGCCAAGTGCAAACAATACACCAGCGGCAATTTTGAGAGTTTTAGGGTTTTCGGTTTTAGGATCAACAACGTTATTGTGCGTTTCACTATTCTCCATTCAATTCCTCCTGAAAATTGGCGATACAGTCGCTGTAGATTGTAGTTTATAAAAGATTCGATTTAAAAAAAAGAGAAAAAATCGGGCTTAAAAACCGTTCATCAACGTCTATGACCGTTCATCCCAATTTGTATTTTATCGTGAACTCCTTGATTTATCTTAATCGCGTCATTAAACCAAGGAGTGACGTATGAAAAAATTATTTTTCTTAATCGCGTTGAGCGTTATGAGTTTGTATGCATTCGATCAACCGAAAGTGATTAGGACGAAAGCGTTCAAAGTTGAAATTTACGGCAAAGGCCGGCCGATGATTTTGATTCCGGGCTTGGCGTGTTCGGGCGAAGTCTGGCAGGCATGGGTTAGTCGTTATCAATCGGAGTACGAATGCCACGTGCTGACATTGGGTGGTTTTGCCGGCGAAGCGTCCGGGGAGACGCCATTCCTGGAAAAAGTCCGGTTGAATTTATCGGAATACATCGCCAGCCAGCAATTACAAAATCCTATTATCGTTGGGCACAGCCTCGGCGGATTCCTGGCCTTATCCCTGGCGGCTTCGGAGCCGGAGAAGGCTGGTTCACTAATCATTGTCGATGCCGTGCCGTTTGTGGGAGCGCTGCAAGATCCTTCTGCGACGGCCGAATCGTTAGCTCCGCAGGCAGAGATGCTGCGCGGAATGATTGTTAAACAATCAAAAGATCAGTATACACGGCAGCAGGCTAAAGTGCTCGCTTCCATGATCAGCGATACGGCCAATATCCGGCGCGTTTTACAATGGGGATTGGCCAGCGATTTCAAAATGATCGGCCAAGCGATGTACGAAATGATGACTACCGATTTACGCGATGCGATGGTTCGTATCGAAGCGCCAACGATTGTCTTAGGCAGTTGGATTGCCATGAAACCGTATGGATTGAATTCCGAACAAGTGAAAGTCAATTACTTACAGCAATATCAGTATCTGAAAGGCGTGAGTGTGACGATGGCTCCGGCGGCAAAACACTTTATCATGCTGGATGATCCGCAGTGGCTGTTTGCTCAAGTGGATGCTTTCCTGAGCCAACGATCGACCGCCGAAGGAAAAAAATAGAAAAAACAACCCGGCTTGAAACCGGCTAAATAAAGGTTATATTTATGACGAAATTTAATTTCTCTTGCCCGACACGTTCAAAATTTGGATTTTGGACGGCCATTTGGATCGGCATCGCCACGGCGCTGTCGAGTTCCATGCAAGGCTGGGAAGGGTTTGCTTCCGCCGTGATATTTTTCGGCGGTTGGATTGTTTTCACGTATTGGCGTTGCAAAAGGTGTTCATGAAACGTGAGTGGATGTACTGGATATGCCAGATTTGCGGGTGGGGACTTTACGCCGCGATCAATGGCGTACTTTTCACGGCCGTGGGAAAATACTCGCTAAAAGCGGCGGCGGCTAATGTCATGGTGTCGGCTTTCGGCGTTGCCGTGACGCATGCGGCGCGTTGGTGGATGCGGCGGAATCAGTGGCAGTCGAAACGAATCCTTTCGCTGATTCCGCGAATCCTGCTGCTCAGTTTCGTGTGCGGTTTGGTCATGAAATGGAGCGCAACGATTTTTTCGATTCTTGCCATCGGGCTTTACAAATGGTCGGATATCACGCTGGGTTATTCTTTAATCACGACGTTTAATTTCAGTTTCATGGTTTTTCTATGGATGCTTCTGTATTTTGGAATTCATTATTTCAGAAATTACCAGCAATCCGCGCTCCAGAACGTACAATTGCAGGCGGCGAAACGTGAAGCGGAATTATCGTTATTGAAAGCGCAACTCAATCCGCATTTTTTGTTTAATGCGTTGAATAGTATTCGCGCGTTGACCGTGGAAAATCCGGTGAAAGCGCAGGACGCGATCACGCATCTCGCCAACATGCTGCGCTACACGCTTCAATCGCAAAACGGCCGCAGCGCGACGTTTGCCGAAGAATTGCAGACCGTGCGGGATTATCTTGCATTGGAAAGCTTGCGATTTGAAGAGAGGCTGCGCGTCGAATGGGCCATTGACCCGAAATCAGAATCGTTAAAAATGCCGTCGATGCTGCTTCAGCCGCTGATCGAAAACGCGATCAAACATGGTATCAGCCGCGATCCGCAAGGCGGTGAGATCCGAATCGAGAGCCTTGTCGATCATCATAAACTGATCGTTCGCGTAACGAATTCCGGCCGACTCAACGGCGAAACCGATTCAACCAAAATCGGCGTGGAAAACATTCGCGGCCGTTTGCGTCTCATGTTTGGCGAATCCGCCGGCTTTTCTTTGCAACAACAATCCAATACCGTGTGCGCAGAAATTCAAATTCCGGTGAGTGAATGAAAGCTCTGATCATTGATGACGAGCGCTTAGCCCGTGAAGAATTGAAGCGGCTGCTTCAACCGCATGGCGAAATCCAAATAATCGACGAAGCGCGCAATGCAGATGAAGCGCTCGCAAAAATTCGTTTGCATCATCCTGATCTATTATTTCTCGACATACAAATGCCGGGGCAAAATGGTTTTGAACTGCTGAGTCAATTGGATGACTTGCCGCATGTTATCTTTACGACGGCGTACGATCACTTTGCGATTCGCGCGTTTGAAGTCAATGCATTGGATTATTTACTCAAACCGATCGATCCGAAACGGCTGGAAGAGGCGTTGCGTAAATTGCCGGAAGAACCGCCGCAGGCAAAGACCGATTTATTATCCGAAGAAGATAAAGTGTTTGTACGCGAAGGCGAGCGTTGTTGGTTTGTGAAATTAAAAAATATCCGGCTGATGGAATCGGAAGGCAACTATACGCGGTTGTATTTCGATGACGTCAAACCGCTGATTTTACGTTCGCTGAATCAACTCGAACAGCGGATCGATCCGAAAGTATTTTTCCGCGCGAGCCGTCAACATATTATCAATTTGCAGTGGATTGAAAAAATCGATTCATGGTTCGACAGCGGTCTTTTGATTCATCTCAAAGGCGGTATCGAAGTCAAGATGTCGCGGCGGCAAGCGCAGAAATTTAAAGACACGATGAGTTTTTAAATTGTGAGTTGCAAAAGAGAAACGCTCCGGAGTCATTCCCGCGAAAGCGGGAATCCAGAAATTTATTATAACTATCGTTCCGGATATTATATAAATCCTATCGTAATTTTTTTGATCCAATAAAAATTTCCTTAATGGCTTAGTGTTAGAGTTTCACTCCCACCGCATCCGCTACGTTACGAATTCCATCTCTCTCGAGTAATCGCACTAATCCCTGATTAATTTTTTTGCAAATCGATGGGCCCTCATAGATAAAACCGGTATAAATTTGCACCAGCGAAGCGCCGGCTTTGATTTTTTCGTAGGCATCTTCGGCGGTGAAAATTCCGCCGACGCCGATGATGGCCAACTGTCCGCGCGTGATTTTATAAATATGACGAATAATTTCTGTGGATTTTTTTTGCAATGGTTTGCCGCTGAGCCCGCCTTGTTCGTTTTTCAAAGTCTCATCGGACGTCAAATTTTCGCGCGCTATAGTCGTATTCGTCGCGATAATACCGTTAATCCCGGTTTGCTGAATGACGTCTAACACATCGTCAATTTGTTCGAACGTCAGGTCGGGCGCGATTTTGACGAGTACAGGTTTTGCTTTCGAAGCGCCGGATATTTCGCCGTTGGCTGCCGACAATGTTTTCAGAATGTCCGTCAAAAAAGACTTGTCCTGGAGTTGCCGTAAATTGGGTGTGTTCGGTGAACTGACATTAACGACAAAATAATCGGCGTACGGCCACAATGTTTTGAATGAAAACGAATAATCTTCGTGCGCTTTATCCAAATCGACGATTTTGGTTTTCCCGATATTGATGCCCAGCGGAATGGAGTGCAGGAGGTTTTTTTCCTGCCAGCGCTGAAGCGTGCTTGCTGTTTTCAACGCGCCGTTGTTATTGAAACCGAACCGGTTGATCAGCGCACGATCTTTTTTGAGGCGGAATAGACGCGGACGATCGTTGCCCGGTTGAGCCTGGCCGGTCACCGTCCCGATTTCTGAAAATCCAAACCCAAGAGACGGCCAAGCTGGAATGCCGGTGGCCATTTTATCGAATCCAGCCGCAAGGCCGACGGGATTCGGAAACGTCAGATCAAAAATCGTTTGTTCTAAACCCGGGTGGCGAAATGTAAAAAACGGACTGACTGCTCTGGCGAGGCGGTGATGAGAAATGATTCGGCGAAGAACAAAATCGTGAATAGTTTCGGAATCGAATTGAAACAAAATCGGGCGAATCAGCGATCGGTAAACCATGGAAGTTTCCTCAAAAAATTGCCGGATTAAATTATGAATAAATGACAGATTATCAAGCGTTTTTCATTGGAAAATCGCGGGCTTACATGCATTTAATGTTTGAAATAAAGAGTGAAATTGAGTACTATGCACGCACGACCCTAACCAGATCCAAAAAGGTTTTCCCGTGAAAAAAAGTTTCCGACAACTTATGCGGTTTATTGCTCGTTTTGTTTTATACACCTTCCTTTCCGTCGTAGTGTTGATCGCCGGAGTTATCGTTTTTTTGGAAACTCCAATAGGAAAAAGTATCTTAAAAAATCAGGCGATCAGCATCGTCAATGATGAACTCAATGCCACATTGTCGCTTGAGGAAATCGACGGTAATTTCTTTACGTCGCTGATTTTAAAAAACGGAAAATTAGCTTTTGACGACACGACTTTGGTTGAGTTCGAATCGTTGAATTTGTCATACAGCGCTATTGCGCTTATCCATAGCGACGTACTGGTCAACGAGATCCGGCTTGTTCGTCCGAAAATCTTTATGCGCACCGATTCGTCCGGCGTTCTCAATTTCAGCCGCATTGCCAAACCGTCCGTTCCGAAGCCGTCGGAACCGGTAGACTCGGCTGCTAAACCGCTCGGCGGAATGAACATCGTTCTCGATCAATTAGCCATCGAAGACGGTGAAATTTCAATCGACATGGGTACATTTAAAACACGCATTACGCACCTTCAACTTGACGTGAAGATTCAGGCGAACGGCGCGCATCAGAATCTTTCGATCAACCGATTCAGTTTCAACGCGATTCAGCCGAAAACCATTGCGGGAAAAATTTTATTCGATACGCTGCGCGTTAAAAACTTTTCTCTTATAGCTGAAGCAAATATTTTTCCGCCGCCTTTGGCGGAGCAAGTTCGATTCCCAAACCGACGCGATTCGCTTACGTTGAAAATCGATGAAATGCGTTTAGTGACCGATCGAACGGATTTTTTTGTTCGCGGGGAATTGGTGCTGCCGGACAGCCTCAAAGATATTCACCTTTTTTACGACGTCGATGTGCGCGCGTATCCGTTTCATCTCGGCGATGCCAGGGTTTTCGCTGAGGTTGGAATGAACGATATTGACAAAATCGAATTGGAAACGCACGCACGCGGCGACGATAACGGCGTGTTGCTGACGAATCTCCGCCTGACGACGCCCGCCGGTAATCTTAACGGTTATGCCGGTGTGGATTACGGCGAAGGTCCTTTAGGCTATAAGGCCGACCTGACATTCAACGGCATCAATCTCGGCGCGTTTCTCAATCAGAAAGATTTGTTCGCCAATCTCAACGGCCGCGTCTCCGCCGACGGCATCGGCACCGATCCGAATACGCTGCAAAGCAACGTGCAGTTCAGTTTGTACAAATCACGTTTTTTTGCCGTCGATATCGACAGTTTCAATATCGATGCCAATGTCAAAGACGGCCAGGCCAAATTGACTCAGTTCAAAGGCCGTACGAGCGCCGGCGATTTCGATTGCGACGGTTATTATAGATTACTCACCGAAGAATATCATCTCGAAACGAAATTTCATCATATTAACATCGCCGATCTCGTCGGCGACACGGCGCTGCAAAGTTCGATCAATCTGAATCTCGCGTACGACGGTAAAGGATTGAACCCGAAAACTTCCAGCGGGCAATTAAGCGTGCAGAGCGAATCGTCGATGATCATGAACCGGCGGCTGGAAAATCTTGTCGTGCGCGGCTCGCAAAGCAACGGACAAATTCACATAGACCATCTTAAAGTTGTGACGCCGCTGGCAAGCATCGAAGCGAGCGGCGCGCTGGGACTGGATTCCACGGTCAATCTGAATTATAAATTCAATACGCTGGATTTTTCACTGCTAAAAAAATACATCGGATCGGATACGCTTTTTAAAGATACGCTCGGACTCGATCTGGCTTTCGAAGGCAATGTGATCGGCAATTACGACAATCTGCAGACCAGCGGGCAGATGACGTTGACCAATTTTATTTTTTCAACGATCAAACTCGATTCGCTTTCTTTCAGCTACGCCTTCTATAATATCATTCCTCGCGAAATCATGGCGAATCCCGATTTCAAGCGCATCGACAATACGGTGTACGGCGACGTTTTTCTGTTTACGCGCCGCGCCGATTTCGGTGGAACGGTGATCAACGATTTCACGACGTCCATCACGAAGGAACGCGACCGGACGTTATTTGAAATTTCCGGCGTGCAAGACACGCTCGATGCCTACGCCAATGTCAAAGGCAGTCTGCTCATGCACAATGAGAAAAAAGGCGAACTGCAATTGGAAAATCTGTATCTGCGCATTTCAGGAAAAAATCTCAAAACGCGCGAGCGTAGCATTGCGCTCGGTGAAGATCCCGTGATCGATACGACGTACGAAAAATGGACTGAAAAATGGCAAAATAACAAACCCATCGATCTGTCGTTCGATCTCGACAAAAACGTCTATGATATTCGTTCGTTCAGTATGGACATCGGCGACGGATTTATTTCGTTATTTGGAAACATCGATATCGCCGGCGATCAGAATCTCGATGTCAAAATCAAAGACCTGAATTTGTCCCGCGCCAATGCGCTCATCGGTTCGAAACAATCCATCGTCGAAGGCCTGCTCAATCTCAATGCCAGCATTAAAGGCAGTTTTGAAAAACCGATTATGATTCTTGATTGGAATATCACAAATGGAAAAGCTTCCGAATTTGTCTATAATAATTTCCTTGGCAACATGCAGTACCTGAACCGGAAGGTGCAGTTCAATATGTCGCTGAATCAAAACGCCGACAAGACGTTGACCATCGGCGGGTATTTACCGATCGACCTGAGTTTCAAAGAAGTGGAACAACGATTTACGAATCGCCCGATCAATTGTAAAATTCACTCCGAAGGAATCGATCTCCGTTTTCTTCAGGCGTTTTTCGGCAAAGCCTTGACGCTCAATCGCGGCGATCTTAAGATCGATATGAAAATCAGCGGCAACAAGGAAAAACCGGTGATCGAAGGCGAGATGAAAATCGAAGACGGCGTGATGACATTTCCAAAGAGTACCATCGGCCAGACTTTCCGCAACATGCGCATGTTCGTACGGGTAACGCCGCAGGCGATTTTTCTCGATACGATGTCCGTGCAAGCCGGCAAAGATGCACGGTCGCTTTTACTGGCTAATGGAGAACTATCGTTGGCCGATCTGATGAAAAATTTCGATTTCAGTAAAATCGATAACGTCGGATATAAGTTCAACCTCGCGTTCAACGATTTCGTTCCGGTCAATACGAAAAGCGAGACGACCTATTTGCACACGGCAAAAATTACCGGCGCGATGACCGTGTCGGCTCATTCGCTGGCTTTTACCACCGTCAAGGGTGATTTGCAAATCCGCAATTCGGAAATCTGGGTCGTCGATCCGACGAAAGCTAAAATTGTCACCGATGTGAATACTTCAAAATCAGCTAAAAAAGAAAAAGAAGCCAAAGCGGAAGTCAATTACTACAAAAATCTCGATATGGATTTGAATATCAGTTTGCCGGAAAACACGGACAACAATGTGCGCAGCGCAGAAATGCTGCTCGGACTTCAGGGCGATATCAATGTCACCAAACCGCCGGGCTCGGAAGATTTTTTTATTACGGGCGACGTGAATACCAAAAAAGGCGGCAAGTACGCGTACCTGAATGCGGCTTTTGCCATCGATCAGGGTAATGTCAAATTTACCGGCGAACCCGGATTGAATCCGGAATTGGATATTATCGCCGTCAAACGATTTGAATATCGTACGGACGACGGCGAGAGCATTCCCGCCGATGCGCAGATCAAAGTAACGGGGAAATTGCTCCGGCCTGTGATCGCTATTATCGCCGTGGAGCGCGGTACGGACAGCCCGCTCGACGGATTGACGGAGCCGGCGGATATTTTGTCGTATCTCGTACTCGGCGTCAAAACAAGCGACCTGGCAAAACTCGGAAAAGAACAAGCCGGCGATTTTGCGAAACAAGTGGCGATCAATCAATTGCTCAATGCGGTGGCCAATCAAGCGGGTTTGCAGAAACTTGAATATCAAACGGGAACGGCCGGGCAAGGCAGTTCCATCGCCGTCGCCAAACGGATCAGCGAATCGGTGTCGGTTAGTTTCGAAGGCGGCTTTGATGCGACGTCGGCTCGGAATATTACGCTCGAATTGGTCGCTGACAGCGTCGTCAACAGCATTCCCGTTCTGAAAAAAATCTTGGGCCCGTCGTGGAAGAAGACGCTGGAATTCGAATATAAGAAACCTGCGCAGGGCCAGTCGACTCAGCAGGAAGATATTATCAACGTCATCTTTTATTTCAGGAAGGAATATTGAGTGTTCTTTGATACGCATGCGCATTTGGATTATGATCTATTCGATGAAGACCGGGAAGCGATGATACAACGCGCTTTTGACGGCGGCGTCAGTTGTATCGTGACGATCGGTACGGACGTGGATTCGGCCCGGCGCGCAATTCAACTGGCGGAAAATTATCCGAACGTGTACGCCGCTGTGGGTCTGCATCCGACCGACGCGCGAAAGTTTGACGAGGCGATGATCGATACATTCAGCCAAATGGCGTCCCATAAAAAAATCGTGGCGATCGGAGAAATCGGACTGGATTATTATTGGAAGGAAACGCCGCCGGAGATTCAACATCATGTATTCAGAAAAATGATACGGCTTGCGGCGGAATTGAATAAACCGATCATCATTCATAACCGCGAAGCCAGCGAAGCTGTGCTGCCGATTCTGGAATCGTGGGTCAAAACCCTGCCCGACTCCTTAAAGGAGCGCCCCGGCGTGCTTCATTCGTTTTCCGCGCCGCCGGAATACGCGGAACGGGCGCTGGCTGCCGGATT